>CALBMW010001031.1 GCA_937896275.1 uncultured Myxococcales bacterium | reverse complement strand
GGCGGACGCGGCCGAGGCCGCCGGCGCGACCGCCCTGGCGGCTGATCTGCAGCGCGCCTTGACCCTGCGGCACAGCGACCGCGAGAGCCTGAAGCGCGCCGGCAAGGCCTTTCGCCGCCTTCGGAGGCTGCTGCCCGCGCGGCTGCGGCGCGCCCTCGATCGCGAGCGCCCGCGGGACAAGCTCGAGCTCGCCCGCGGCCAACTCGAACGCAACGAGGCGCAGGCGGCGCTCGACGCGCTGGCCGATCTCGACGCCGTTTGGTCGATGGGCTCGCCCGACGCCTGCGACGTGAGCTGGCTGCGAGCGCGCGCGTACACCCGCCTGCGCGACCATCGCCGCGCCGCGGAACACTACGCCCGCTTCCTGTCCGCCTGTCGCGACGATCCGCGGGTCGTCGACGCGGCCTTCGCCGGGGGGCGAGGGCTCTTCACCACAGGCGAGCCCGACGCTGCCCTGGCGTGGTTGCGCGACGTGTGGACCCGTTGGCCCGAGCACCCCTACGCCGATGACGCCCGCTACATCGCGGCTCGGATCGAGCTGCAGCGCGGCGACGCCGGCGCCGCGCTGGGCTACCTGCACGACCTGCTGCAGGCCCATCCCACCGGCGACCGCGCCGCCGACGCCCTCTGGCTGCTGTTCGAGCAGCGCCTCGACGAGGCCAACCCCGCCACGGTCGCCGAGGCCGAGACCGACCGCTACCAGCGCGGTCGGCTGGGCTGGTTCAGCGGGCGCGCGCTCGAGGCCGACGGTGACACCGCCGCGGCGCTCGACCGCTACGCCGCCGTCGTCCGGCAGGCGCCGATGGGCTACTACGCGCTGCTGGCCCTCAATCGTCTGCGCGATCTGGCGCCCGCGCGCTTCGAAGAGGTGCTGCGCGGATCGATGGCGGCGCCGCCCCGCCCCCTGCTCGAGCCCGCCGCGGCGCTCGACGATCCGGACTTTCGCGAGGGCCTCGCGTTGCTGCGGCTGGGGCTGGGCGAGTACGCGTGGTTGGCCTTCGACGCGGCCCGCGCCCGGCTGCCGCAGCCCGACCGGCTGACCGTCGCGATGGGCCGCCTCTATGCGCTGGCGGGCGAAGGTGCCACGGCCGACCGCATCATGGCGCGCGAGGTCGGTCACCTCGACGGCTTCTGGCCGATCGGCGCGGATCGCGGGTGGTTCGATTTGGCCTATCCGCGCCCCTACGCCCGGGTGCTCGACCGCTGGGCCGAGGAGCGCCAGCTCGGCGCCAACCTCGTTCACGCCTTCGCCCGCGAGGAGTCGCGCTTCGATCCATCGGCTCGCTCGTGGGCGGGCGCCTGCGGGATGATGCAGCTCATGGAGGCGACCGGGCAGCAGATGGCCCGCGCCGAGGGGTTGCGCGCGCGCATCACCTGCCGGCGTCTGTTCGGGGTCGATCTCAACGTACGCCTCGGCACGCGCTACCTCGCTGACCTGTCCCAGCGCTTCGGGGGGCACCCGGGGCTCCTGGCCGTGGCCTACAACGCGGGGCCCGGCAACGCCGATCGGTGGTTGCGCGACGCGGCGCAGCAACCCTTCGACGTGTGGCTCGAGGGTCTGCCCTTTCAGCAGCCGCGACACTATGTCAAGCGCGTGCTCACCGCGTGGTGGGTGTACGTCTGGCTGTCGGCGCCACCCGACGCGCCGCTCGGCGATCGGGTCCCCGTGGTGCCGCTGGGTACGATGGGATCGCTCGCGCGGCGCCAGCCGGCCGAGGCCGTGGCCGCACCCTGACCGGGCGTCAGCCCTTCGTGGCCTCGCGCAGCGTCTCGAGCTCGAGCCAGCGCTCCTCGAAGCCCGCGAGCGCGTCGCGCGCCGCAGCCACCTGGACCACGCCAGCGTTGAAAGCGGCTGGATCGCGCGCGTAGGCGTCGGGATCGGCCAGCAGCGCGTCGAGCCGGTCGACCTCATCGGCCGCGGCGCTCATCACGGCGGGCAGCGCCTCCAACTCGCGCTGCTGTTGAAAGCTCAGCTTCGCCGCGGTTCGCATGGCGCGTCCGCGCACCGGCGCGCGCCCGGAGGCCCCCGACGCGGATCTCGCCGCGGCGCTCTCTCGGTCGGCGTAGGCCTTCTGGGTGAGGTAGTCCTGATAACCGCCGGCGTACTCGATCGCCTCGCCGTCGCCTTCGAGGACGATGGTCGAGGTGACCACGCGATCGAGGAAGTCACGGTCGTGGCTCACGAGCAGCAAGGTGCCCGCGTAGTCGGCCAGCGTCTCCTGCAGGACGTCGAGCGTGTCCATGTCGAGGTCGTTGGTGGGCTCGTCGAGCACCAGCAGGTTCGAGGGTCGGGCCAGCGCCCGCGCCAGCAGCAGACGGTTGCGCTCGCCGCCCGACAGGCTGCTCACCGGGGAGCGCGCCTGATGGGGGGCGAAGAGGAAGTCCTCGAGGTAGCCCACGACGTGGCGCGGCTGCCCGTGCACCAACACGTGATCGGTGCCCTTCTCGACGAGCGTCTCCCAGACGGTGAGCGTCGGATCGAGCGACGAGCGCGTCTGGTCGAGGTAGACCGGCGTGAGGCGCGTGCCCAGCTTGACGGTGCCCGCGTCGGGCTCGATCTCGCCGGTCAACAGGCGCACCAGCGTGCTCTTGCCGGCACCGTTGGGACCGATGATCCCCACGCGGTCGCCCCGGAGGACGGTGGTGGAGAAGTCGCGCAGCAGGACGCGATCACCGAATGATTTCCGGATGTTGTGGGCCTCGATGACCAAGCGCCCCGAGACCTCGCCGCGCTCGGCGCCGAGCTTGACGCTGCCCTGGAGGGCCACCTGATCCCGGCGCTCGGCGCGCAGCCCCTGCAGGCGGCGCAGGCGGCCCTGATTGCGGGTGCGGCGGGCGCTGATGCCCTCGCGCGACCACTGCGTCTCCTGGGCGATGAGCTTGTCGAGCTTGGCGCGGTTGCGGGCCTCCTCCTCGAGGGCCGCCTCGGACCATGCCTCGAAGGCGGCGAAGCCGGCGTTGGCGTTCCGGCGCAACACGCCGCGCTCCAGCCAGAGGATCGATCGGGTGAGGCGCGACAGGAAGGTGCGGTCGTGGGAGATGACGACCAGCGCGCCCGCGAACCCGCCCAGGCGGCGCTCCAGCCACTCGATCGTGGGCAGGTCGAGGTGGTTGGTCGGCTCATCGAGCAGCAGCACGTCCGGTTCGCCCGCCAGGGTGCGCGCCAGGACCGCGCGCCGCGTCTCGCCGCCGCTCAGGTTTGCCGTGGGCTGCGCCGGATCGAGGCCCAACTCGCCCATCACCGAGTCGGCGCGGTAGAGCGCGTCGCGGTGCTCGGGTCGAAGGCCCGCGCGGACGAAGTCACCGATGGTGTCGTACCCGTCGACGACGGGCTCCTGTGGCACATAGGCCACGTGACAGCGCGCCTGCACGATGCGCGTGCCCGCGTCGGGGGTCAGCAGGCCGGCGGCGATCTTCAGCAGCGTCGACTTGCCGCTGCCGTTGCGGCCGACCAGGCACACCCGGTCGCCCGCGCCGATGCTGAGGTCGACGCCCTGGAAGAGGGGGCGGCCGCCGAAGCCGGCTTCGACGTCTTGAAGGGACAACAGGGGGGCGCTCATGGGGGCGGGATCCAGCCACACCGAGGGGGGGCGGCACAAGCGATGCGCTCTGCGGGCCGCGCGGGCCCAGGGCGCCGAGCCGCGCAAACCAGTACCAGACGCGGCCTCGCGGCGCCCGTGGCGACGTCCCGACCACTGTTTCGGTACGTTGCGTCGCCGATTTTCGCGCCTGCGAGGTACCCGAGATGCCCGAGTCCACGCCGCCCAACGAGACCACCTTCGCCGATCTGGGCCTCTGCGCCGGCGTGCTCGACACGCTCGCCGCGCTCGGCTACGAGGCGCCCACGCCGATCCAGCAGCGCGCCATCCCCGTGCTGCTCGCCGGGCGCGACGCCATGGGCAGCGCGGCCACCGGGACGGGCAAGACCGCGGCCTTCGCGCTGCCCATCGTCGAGCGGCTCGAGGCCGAGGTGCGCGGCGTGCAGGCGCTGATCCTCACGCCCACCCGCGAGCTGGCGGTGCAGGTGGCGCAGGCGATCCACCGCTACGGTGAGCACCGCTACGTCACGGTGCTGCCGGTCTACGGCGGGCAGTCCATCGTGCATCAGCTGCGCGGGCTGCAGCGGGGGGTGCAGGTGGTGGTGGGCACGCCGGGTCGCCTGCTCGACCACCTCGCACGGGGCTCCCTCGATCTGAGCGGCGTCCGGACGGTGGTTCTCGACGAGGCCGACGAGATGCTCGACATGGGCTTCGTCGACGACATCGAGGCCATCCTCGACGCGACGCCGGCCGACCGCCAGACGGCGCTGTTCTCGGCGACCTTCCCGCCCCGCATTCTGGCGCTGATGAACAAATACCTGCGCGATCCCGTGCGCTTGCAGATCAAGCCGCCCAAGCACGAGACGCCCCTGGTGCGTCAGGTGGTCTACGTCGTGCCGCGCGCCCACAAGCTCGACGCGCTCGAGCGCGTGCTCGACGTCGAGGATCCCCGGGCGGCGATCATCTTCTGCCGCACGCGCACCGAGGTGGACGCGGTCGCCGACGCGCTGGCCATCCGCGGGTTTCGGCCCTCGGCGCTGCACGGCGGCCTGTCGCAGGTGCAGCGCGACCGGGTGATGGGCGGCTTCCGGGAGGGCGGCGCCGAGATCATGGTGGCCACCGACGTGGCGGCCCGGGGGTTGGACGTCGAGCACGTCAGCCACGTGATCAACTTCGACATCCCCGAGTCGGCCGAGAGCTACATGCACCGCATCGGGCGCACCGCGCGCGCCGGACGCGAGGGCACCGCGGTGACGCTGGTCGAGCCGCGCGAGCGTGGTCAACTGCGCGCCATCGAGCGCCAGGCGGGCCAGCAGATCGAGGGCGCGCGCATCCCGACCGGCAACGAGCTGCGGGCGCGCCGGCAGCAGCACGTTGCGGCCTCGGTGAGCGAGGTCATCGAGGCCCAGGACTTCGACAGTTGGATGGTCTTGGTCGACTCGCTCGCCCAGCACCATGACCTGCGCGAGGTCGCCGCCTCGGCGCTGCAACTCCTCGCCTCGCGGGCCTACCGCGAGGACGCCGAGGACGCCGCCGACATCCCCGAGTGGGAGCCGCGGTACGAGCGGCCGCGACCGGCGCCGGTGATGCGCGCGGGCCGCGCCTCGGATGGCACGCGCATGACGCGGCTCTTCATCAACGTGGGCAGCATGGCCGGCATCCGCCCCTCCGATCTGGTGGGCGCCATCGCCGGCGAGGCGAGGGTGCCGGGCAAGGCGATCGGGGCGATCACGATCGGTGATCGCTACAGCGTGATCGAGGTCGTCGCGGACGTGGCGGACAAGATCATTCGGGCGATGGAGAAGGCCACCGTGAAGGGGCGAAGCGTCCGCATCGAGCGCTACCGCGAACGGTAGGGCTGGTCCTCGGCCCCCTCCCTCGGTGGCGATGACACGCGGCGACGGGTGGAATCGCCGGGGGCGCCACGAGAGTCTCACCCTGGCAGTCAACCGCGCGCCCCGCGAAGGGGCGCCCCACGCGGGGAGCAGGCGATGAAGATGGGCGTTGTGGGGACCGGCATGGTGAACAGGGCGATCGCGGGCCGGCTGGCTGCCCCTCTGGGTGCGGCTGTGCGGCGCGCGCGGGACGTCGAACTTCAACCTCGAGATCGGGCGGGGTCGAGCCGGTGAGCGCGCGCACGGCGGTGATCACGGGCGCCAACCGCGGCCTGGGGCTGGCGGCGGCGCGCGGTCTGGCGCAGCGAGGCGACCGG
>CALBMW010001030.1 GCA_937896275.1 uncultured Myxococcales bacterium | reverse complement strand
CGAAGGGTTGCGACGGTGGTGAGCATCCGCTCGACGAAGACGCTGCCGGCGTCGCTCTGGGTGCCGAAGCTTGTGCGGCGCCAGATGACACCATGGCGGACGCTGCGCTCAGCATTGTTGTTGGTGGGCTCCACGCCCTCGATGTGCGCGAAGGTCCACATCGCGGGTTCGAGATCCAGGAGCGCAGCGCACATGCCCTTGCGCTCGCTGCCCGCCGGCAGCGCGGCGCCCTCCGCAAGGAGACGCTGGACCTCGGGCCGGATCTTCTCGTCGACCTGGGCCTGGAATTGCGCCCGGGTCAGGTGCTCGTCGCGAACTTGATGCCATGCATGGAACAGGTCGCGCCCGCACTGACCGAGCGCCTCGCCGATGGGGACGGCGGGACCGCGGGAATCCGCGAGCTTCTGGAAGTCGCGAATGAGATGAGACCAACACAGCTGTCGTCTCTCCGTCGGCACCCAGCGGTAGCCGGACCACCGGTCGGAGACCAGCACTCCGCCGTAGCGCTCGCCGAGCAACTCCTTGGCCACCTTGCCGCCGCGGCTGAAGCGGATGACGAAGACCACGGCGGCGTTCGTGACCATCGTCCACAGCCAAGCCTTCTTCCCGCCCTGCCGCCAGCCCGTCTCGTCGGCGTGTGCCACTGCCTGCTGCTGAGCGACAGCGTGCGCCTGCTCGACGGGCTGCTGCAGCGCTCGGCTCGTCGCCGTCTCCAGCTTCGAGATGCTGCCCACCGAGAGTTCCACACCCAGGAGGTCGGCCATCAGCTGCTGCAGGTTCCGCTTCGACATGCGGTACGCCGCCGACAGGGTCGCGACGATGGCCTGCAGCCGTGGGCCGAAGGCGCCGTAGCTCACCCCGGCCGGGAGTTGGCCGTGCGTCACCGCGCCGCAGGAGCAGCCGAGCGCGTGGACTCGATACTCGGTCACCGTCGCTTTCGTTGGTGCTCATACACCCCTTACTCTTTGCGGATAGGAAGTGAGCGGCGACGCCGACGATTTCTTGGGCGGCGCTACTGCCAACTACGCGCGCGCGCGTAGTTGAGCCCTCGCAAGCCTGGATCGGCGGCTCAGGGCGCACTACGAGTCGTCGGCGATCTGGGGTCACGTCACCGTTGGGCTTGTCGAGGGCCATTCTGCATGCAGGTTCAACGCGCCCAGATCGACCCCCGGATCGATCAAGGTGGGGTTTTTCAATCGGTTGTCCGTCGCGAGCCCGGCACCGTCTCGGGCTCAGGCCCTCGCGCCCGCCCGTAGTAGACCTCGATGAGGAGGTCACCGTTGCCCGCACCGATCACGACCAAGTCCAGCAGCACGACGGCCCCGAGGGTGGCGATCTACGCCCGCGTCTCGACCACCGGCCACGGACAGGACGTGGGCCTCCAGCTTGATGACCTCCACGGCCTGGTCGAGCACCGAAGCTGGGTCCTGGCGGGCACCTACGTGGACGACGGCGTCTCGGGCGCCAAGGAGTCCCGCCGCCAACTCGACCGGATGCTGGAGGATGCCCGCGCCGGGAAGTTCGACGTGGTGGCGGTCTGGAAGCTCGATCGCCTCGGCCGGAGCCTGTCCCACCTGTTGCGGCTGCTCGACGAGTTGACCGAGGTGGGCATCGAGTTCGTGTCGATCAAAGACAGCGGGATCGACACCACTTCACCGGCAGGGCGCCTCATGCTCCAGATGCTCGGAGCCTTCGCCGAGTTCGAGCGCGCCATGATCTCCGAGAGGGTCCGGGCAGGCGTGCAGAGGGCCCGCCGGCAGGGCAAGAAGTTCGGGCGGCCCCGGAAGGATGTGGACCTGCGGGCCGCCCGACTACTTCGGGAGCAGGGGCACTCGGTGCGGGAGGTCGCGGATCTGCTGGGGCTGCCGAGGACCACGTTGAGGCGGCGGTTGGGGGAGGCGACCCCGGCTGCTGGCACGGACGCAGGTTGACGTCGATCACCCCCCACGACGACCTACTTCATCTCGTACTCCCGCTCGATCACGGTGGCCAGGTCTGGACCCTTCCAGTACGGGGAGATCCACCGAGGGCGCTGGTCGTTCCAGGACGGGTTCGCCGTCCTCCAGTGCCCACGGACCATGAACCTCGTCATGAGCTGACCGCCGCTCTTCGACCCCTCGATCTTGGAAAGCTGCTCCACCTGGCTGATGGGGATCTTGCCCGGCAGGTAGAACACGTCCTCGCCGGTGGCCTCGTTTCGGAACCGGGCGACCTGCCGCTGTGCCCTCCGCCGCTTCTCCCCTGACTTCTTCTTCTCGACGGCCCGCTGGAGTTGGGCCAGGGGGGAAGTGATCTTGACGGAGTCCACCTCGGCGCTGGTCGAGTAGAGGATCGCGTTGATGACGAGGTGCAGGAGCTTCTTCAACTCCCTCGACGAGAAGACCGGGTCCAGCGCCTCGGTGTCGATGTCGGCGAAGTGGCTGTCGAGGATCGCCTCCAGCCGGTCTCTCGGTCGGACCAGGAGGTTCCTGCTGTACAAGTACGGCCACCCGGTGCCGGTCAAGGGGTCCAGCAGCACGTCCACGTTGAGGCCCACGCACTCGGGGTCGTCAGTCCCTGTCTCGGTGACGTGGACCGTGACAACTCTTGGCGCCCCGACCTCGGCGATCCACTGCGGCTCGTGAGACCGGAGCAGTTCTTCCACCAGGGCCAGGGAAGCCGTGTCCGTGAACACGAAGGAGCAGGACGGGAACGGGGGCTTCAACAGCTCGCCGTCAATGTCGAGCTTGGTCCTGGTCAGCAGGTAGGCCAGCGACGGGGAGACCCAGAACGTCTTCCGGCGGTGGATCTCGAAGTTGATGAAGTAGAGCAGGTGGCTCGCCAACAGCATGGCCTGGTTGGCAGCGGCCTCCCGAGACAGCCCACCGTGGATCATCCCGCCCAGGGCGTGGTCGTGCAGGAAGCCCTTGAACTCAAGGTCGTGTCCCAGATCCTCCTGAGCAACCGTCACGGAGTCCCCACGGGTCGTGCGGAGCCGCCGGGCGATGCTCTGGGCGACCCTTTCGAGACCCGGCACGACGAGCTTCATCGAGTCGGTGGCGAGCCTGGGCGCCTGAGCTGGGGTGGGGTCGATGTCCGCCATCAGGGCGCCAGGATACATCGGCGACGGTGGGGTGGGGATGGGGACGAAGAACTTCCGAGGTGCCCTTGCCGAGGTCGTCGGCCTCGTTGCATGTCGGAGATCCGTGGAATCACCCACTCTCCAAAGTAACTCCCCTCGCCTGATCAGTAGGGGGGGGGATGAACCTCACGCCGCCGAGGCCAAGCTCTCCCGAATGATCCTCGGGTGCCGGGCGGCGATCCTCAGCAGGGCGAGGCTTGGGCCCTCGGGGCGGCGGCGACCCTGCTCCCACCCCTGCAACGTCCGAACGCTGATCCCAAGGGCGGTGGCGAACTCGACCTGGGTGAGCCCCACGAACGCCCGAAGGTCTGCGATGTCTTGGCCGGACTGGATCTCACCGGCAATCAGCCGTTGCCGTTGAGCCCGAACCAGCGTCCGCTGGAAGTCCTTCTCTGTGATCTCGGGGATGTCGTCGGTCATCGTCGTTGCTCTACGTGGCGGTGGTGGAGGCGTTGTTCGCCAGGGGTTGCCCAGCGAGCCGAGATCACCCGGATGGTGTCCTCGACCCTCTCGGTCCAGACCACGAGCACGAGCCCGCCTTGGATCGGGCCGATGGTCATGAACCGATCCTCGAAGTCCGAGTGCAACTCGTCGAACAGATCAAGAGCCTCGTCCTCGGCCTCGAAGACGCGGACCGCATCCTCGAAGCTCACGCCGTGCTTCGTTTGGTTGGCGCGGTTCTTCTCCGGGTCCCACTCGAAGTTCATCGGCCGGATCGTAGGCGGAGAGCGTGAGTACGTCAATGACGTATCTGTCGCCGACCCGGTCGTCGAGGGCACAGGCTGCCGAAGATGTGGCACTTCCGGCCCACAAACCCTGGCCAGAAGTTGATCCCCCCACCGGGCCGATCACACTTGTCGGCGCCCGCGACGGTCTACAACACCCGATGCAGGGCAGCCACTCCCGGTTCGTTGCGTCACGCTCAGGCCACCAAGGTCAACGGTCGGAGGTCGCAACGAGGACAGGGGCCGACCGACCTGAGCAACGCTGTTCACCGACCGCCGGCCATGCTCCGCACGGCCGCCGCGACGACTTCATCCGACGTCCCATCCTCGACGAACACGTGAACCCAGCCGAGGTGACCTCGTGCGGCGGAGGTCGGAACGCGCCGCTGATGGAAACTACGCCGGTGCGGCAGGCGGTCCGGCGCGCCCGGGGTCGCCTCGACGTCGCGAAGCTCCCAGAGTGTCGCGGTGCCGAGGTCAAGATCAGCGCACGTCGCGAAGGCCACGACGTCACCGTCGTGGTCGATGCAGGGCACGGTGTTCGAAGGCGACACGTTCTCGGCCCAATCTTCAGTACCGGGAAAGCGCCATTCCGGCGCACCGCAGGCTGCCCCAAACCTATACCCCAGGCGGCCCTCCGCCGCGGAGTGTGCCGCCCACGCGGCGCGTTGGCAGCAGTGTCGGCGCTCTTCCATGGGGATACCGGCCCGATGGAAGTCCCATGGGGTCTCCGGTCTCCCGGTCGCCGGCGCTGCAGCGCCGACACCCATCGGAGCGCCGCGGGACGCGGCCGCCGTGCGCCCGGCGCGTCGAGGTCCACCTGCCTGGTCACTCCGGCCTTCGCGGCGACGCTGCTCCTGTCACGCAACGGGGTCGGATCGTCGGTCGCGGCACGACTGCGGTGGCGGTGAGCGTTCGTGCGCGACTGAGCGCGCCGGAGCGCCGTTGAGCGCGCCGGTGCGCCGCTGAGCGCGCGAGAGCGCCGCTGCGTGCGCCGGAGCGCCACTCAGCGCCCCAGCCCCGAAGCAGGCGCCGCCAACGTGCACGACCGAGCGTGGCCCGGTCGCAGTCGTCCCTTCGGCTCCTCGGCCCGGCGCCAGACGAGACGCGAGACGCTCCAAGTTGCGGTGGGTCGTGATACGGTCGCCGCGCCCGACGGAACGAGAGCAGGACGCGGAGATGCCCCACGGGCTTGCGCCGACCCGGGCGGGCGCGCCGCAAGGACGCCGTCCACGCCGGAGTGGTTCCGCGTGCGGCGGCACCGGCAGGGAGGCCGATCGTGACTCGCGTTGACCTGGGCGCCGCTGAGGGCCACGCCCTCGACCGAAAATCGCTGCGCCTGGTCACCGGTCGCACCGCTGACTTCGCTGCCCTCGCGCAGGACTGCGTGGCCTTCGCCAACGCCGCGGGCGGCCGGTTGCTCGTCGGCATCGAGGACGATGCGCAGGCGCCCGCCCCGGATCAGCGCATCGATCCCGCGCCGGTCGACCGAGTGCGCAAGCGCGTCGGCGAGCTGACGGTCAACGTTCAGGTCGCACCGGAGGTCCACACTGGGGCCAACGGCGGCGAAGTCCTGCTGGTCCACGTCGCGCGGGCATCCGGCGTCGCGTCCACCAGCGACGGTCGCTACTTCCTGCGGGTCGGCGACCAGAGCCAGCCGATCGTCGGCGACGACGTTCTGCGGCTGGCCAATGAACGGCCCCAGCTACCGTGGGAGACGCTGACCGGGTTGCGGATCGCGTCGGTCGACGCCGACGCCGGCAAGGTCGCGGCCGTGGTCTGGGGGCTGCGCGCCTCCGATCGGGTGAAGGCGTCCGTGAAGGAGAAGGCCGACCGCGAGTTGCTCGACCACTACGGCCTCGCGAGAGAAGGCTCGCTCACCAACCTGGGGGTGCTGTTGGTCGGACGGGCCACCGATCGTGCGCGGCTCGGCAGCGCGCCGGTGGTGCAGGCCATCAAGTACGACCAGGACCGGGTGAAGGTAGACAAGTACGTATGGGACGACCATGCCTTGTCACCCGTCGAGCTGGTTGACGCCGTCTGGGAGGCGGTGCCGGACTTCCGCGAGCGCTACGAGGTGCCCGACGGCATGTTCCGCGCCACCGTCGCCGCCTACGAGGAGGTCGTGATCCGCGAGTTGCTGGTCAACGCGCTGGTGCACCGGCCCTACACCCAGCGCGGCGACATCTTCCTCAACCTGCACCCTGATCGGCTCGAGGTGGTCAACCCGGGGCGCCTGCCGCTGGGCGTGACGCCCGCCAACATCCTGCACACCAGCCAGCGGCGCAACGACGGCCTGGCGCGCGTCTTCCACGACCTCGGCCTCATGGAGCGCGAGGGCAGCGGCTTCGACACGCTGTACGAGCGCCTGCTGGCCACCGGCCGCGGGGCGCCGGTCGCCTCGGAGGGCGTCGACTCCGTCCACGTCGTCGTGCCACGACGCGTGGTCCACCCTGGCGTGGTCCGCCTGATCACCGAGGCGGACCAGCGCCACCTGCTGACCCAGCGCGAACGCATCACGCTCGGCCTCCTGGCGCAGACCGAGGGGCTCACGGCCGCGGAGCTGGTCCAGCGCCTCGGCCTCGCCGACGCCGGCCAGCTGCGGTCCTGGCTGGGCGACCTGGTCGACCGCGGCTTGGTCGAGCAGACAGGCCGCACACGAGCGACCGCCTACTTCGTGCCGCCGGAGCTGCTGCGCGCCGCGGGCCTCGACGGCCGCACGACGCTGCGCAGGGTTCAGCCTCACCGCCTGCGGGCGCTGATCGTCGAGGACCTGGAACGTTACCCGCGCTCCTCCAGCTCCGAGGTCCACCAGCGCGTCGGCCCCGAGATCCCTCCGAGGACCCTCGGCCGGGCGCTCAAGGAGTTGGTGGACGGCGGGCGGGTCGTAGCAGAGGGCGAGAGGCGCTGGCGGCGCTACAGCGTGGCACCCGCTATCGGCCACGATCGTGGCGATGGCCGATAGGCCTATCCGCCACAGCTCGAAACATCAGGAATCACGGGTCGTTCTATCGGCCAGTCCCGGGACGGTCCGGCAATGGACGCTCGACTTGGCCGATACGCCGCGGTCGTCACGATGGCACGCGGCGACGGAGTCTCCGCGTCCGCTGCACGGGCACGCTCAGGGGCACATCCTGGGCACATCCTGGGCACACCTTGGGCACACCTTGGGCACACAGCGGGCACACGACCCCGCCGCAGCGCGCCGCCCGCCTCAGCTCGGCGCCGCTCGACACCAATGCTTTCAGCTACTTATCGCCCACAGCGTCAACCCGCCGACCTGCCCGCACATTCAGCTGGAGAAGTATGGGGTGGGGCAGTAGGGGAATGATTTCACGCCCATGCGGCTGCCCTGTCTGACCGTTCGGTACGCCATGAGCACGGGCCGAAGCGACCAGCTTGGCTGACGCGGGCGCGTTCGAGCCCGACGCGGCGCCTGCTCACCAAGACTGATCCTCGTCCCCTGACCCCGAGGCGCGTATCATCGCCGCATGCGTCTGCACGTCAGCCCCAAGCGCCATCGCCGCTGGCTCCTGCTCGTCATCCCATTTGCGCTCCTTGGCCTGGCGGCGGCGTGGAATTGGTCGAATCGACGAGCCCCGCGGTCGCTCGATATCGCGACCGGCGGTCGGGCCGGAACCTATCTCCCGCTCGGCCGCGGCATCGCTGAGATCCTCACCGCGCTGTTGCCCCGCGTCACCGCCCGCGCGCTCGAGACCGCAGGCAGCGACGACAACATCAGGCGGCTCCAGGCGGGTGAGGTCGACTTCGCGTTCGTTCAGAACGACTCTTCGGGCAACACCCACGTGCGCACGGTCGCGAGGCTGTACGCCGAGGTCCTGCAGGTGGCCGTGCGCGAGGATCTCGGCCTCGGGCGGCTCGAAGATCTCCGGGGGCGCCGGATCTCGCTCGGCGCCGAGGGAGGCGGGACGGCGCGCGTGGCGCGGGCTGTGCTCCACCACTTCGGGGTGACCGAAGACCAGTACGAGACCCGGTACTTGGGTCCGGCCGCCGCCACCGCCGCCCTCCACGCCGGCACCATCGAGGCGGCGTTCTTCCTGTCGGGGATGAAGACGCCTGCGGTCGCCGAGCTGCTCGAAGGGGGCGGGATGACCTTGCTCTCGATCGGCGACGCCGCGCGTCCCGGCAATCGCCTCGAAGGGCTCGCCTATGACCATCCGGCGCTCAAACCGATGCTGATCCCATCGCACACCTATGGTGAGCAGCCCGACGGCCCGGTGGGCACCGTCGCGGTGGACGCGCTCCTCGTCACCCGAGACGACGTGCCCGAGGCGCTGGTTCGCGATGTGGCGCGGCTGATGTTTACGAACAAGGTCGCCCTCGCGGACCACCACGAGGTCGGCGCCCGGCTGACCGAGAGCTCGGACTCACTCGGGCTCCGCTTCCCATTCCACGAGGGCGCGCTGGCCTGGTACCGCCGCGACGAGCCATCGTTCCTCGCGATCTACGCGCCCGCCTTGAGCCTGGGGTTCACCTTGTTCCTCGCCCTGGGTTCGGCGGTGCTGGGCATCCGGCAGCGCGTCCGGCAGGTGAAGAAGGAGCGGATTGACGTCTACTATCTCAAGCTGGAGTCCCTCGCCGAGATGCTGGAGCCCGACACCCTCCCAGAGGCGCTCCACGACATGAAGACCCAGCTCCTGGCGCTGCGACGACAGGCCTTTCACGAGCTGGTGGAGGAGCGCCTCCAGGCCGACTCCTCGTTCATCATCTTTCAGGACTTCATCCGCACCCAGCTGAGCGAGATCGACCAGCGCCTCGCCCGGCTGGCGTCGCGCCGCACCTGAGGCGGGCCGGCCGTGAGCGGGCACGCGACCAACATGAACCGTGACGTCATGGGTGTAGGCGCGTACGACGATCCGGCAGCACCAACCGCCGTCCCTCACTGCCCCTGACTGAACACGAAGGGGTAGCTGATGGGACACACGCCGCCGGCCCACGGCGGGAACTTCGTCTTCTTGATCACCCCCAAGACGCAGCTCGCCACGCTCGGATCACCCAGC
The DNA here is from genome assembly GCA_937896275.1 of uncultured Myxococcales bacterium. GTDB lineage: Bacteria > Myxococcota_A > Bradymonadia > UBA7976 > UBA1532 > JACKDN01. The sequence goes on along the minus strand of CALBMW010001030.1, from coordinate 2,066 downwards.
GTGCTCACCTTCACGCGCGCGCCGACGGCGGCCCCCTGGGCGTCGATCTGCCACTCGACCGTGAGCTTGCCGCTGAGGCTGGCGTTCTTGGCCAAGGCGTTCTCGTAGCAGCCCTGGATTCGCCCCACGTTGCCTTCGATGGCTGCGCGCACCGCGCCCTTGTCGATGTCGCAGCCGACCTTGGTGAGGGAGCGCACGCTGGTGACCTTGCCACGCACCCCCTTGGGGCGCTTGCGCGCGTCGAGCACGCCCGCGCCGGTGCCCTTCAGCTGGTCGCCGCCCCGGGTGTCGAGCCCCGTGCCTCCGCCGCCGCCGACCTTGATATCGGCCCCCGGCGTACTGCCGATGTTGCTGGCCACCTCGAGCGCGTCGCTGCCCCCGGGGCCGGCGATCGCGTCCATGCCCTTGAGCACCTCCTTGACGTCGGTGCCGGCGCCGGCCGCGCCGCCGCTGCCCTGCTTCAGCTGATCGACCAGGGCGCTGGCGGCGTCCTGGCCCTGCTTGCGACTGCGGGTGATCCGCTCGCGCAGCTTCTGGTTGATGCGCTCGGGGATCTCGGGGCGCGCCTCGGTGGGATCGGGGGGGGGCGTCGGGCGCGTCGGCTCGGCGCGGCGGTCGGGCTTGGGCTTGGGGCGCTCGGGGCGCGGCTTGGGCTTGGGCGGCTCGGGCTTGCGCTCGGGCAGCTCGCTCGGGGGCCTCAGCTCCGCGAACCGCTCGGGCTCGAGCTCGGCGTCCACGGTGAGCTTCACGCCGAGTCTGTCGAGCGAGATGACGCCCAGAAAGAAGATGACGTGCACCAGCACGGCGCCGCCCACGCTGCCCAGATACAGGGGCCATGGGGTGCGAACCCCCGTGGCCCGGCCGGCGGCGCGGGCGGCTCGGTCGACGCGCACGCGATAGGTGACGCCGTCGATCTCGATCTCGGCGCGCGCGCCCAGCTCGAGGTGCGTGCGCTTGCCCGCCGCGAGCGGCTCGTCCCCACCCAGGGCGTGGTGCAGCGTGCCGGTGGCGCCCACCGGCAGCTCGATCTCGGCGTCCCGGCTGCCCATGCGCGCCAGCACGGCGCGGCCGTGGCGGTGGTGCTCGCCGGCGTGCAGCACGGCAGAGGCGAGCACCACGTCGCCCACGCAGCGCACGACCTCACAGACCGGAGCCGAGGTGGGATCGCCGCTCGGTCCACCGCCGCCGAGGGACTCGAGGACGTCGTCGATGGCCAGACCGGGCAGGATCGGGCGGTCGTCTTCGTCCTCGTCGTCCAAGCGCAGCGCGAAGGCGGGCTCGTCCGTCGCCGAGGGCTCGTCCGTCGCCGAGGGCTCGTCCGGGATGACGGGCTCGAGCGCTTCGGGCACCTCGCCCGCCTCGACCTGCGGCGCCTCGGGGCTCGCCTGCTGGGCGGCCTGGACGACGACCGCCTGGGCTGCCACGTCCCGCGGCCCCTCGGCTTCGCCGCCTGCGCTTCGATCCGCGCCCGTCGGCGCCGGCTGCGCGACCGGCTCGATCCTCACCGGCGCGCGGCTGACGGGCGCGACCGGGGACGGGCGGGCGGTGAAGGCGGGCTCCGCCGCGCCGAGCAGCTCGAGGAGCGCGGCCTCGGTCACCGCGTCGTCGCCGTCGCGCGCGGCCCGCAAGGCCTCGCGCCACGCCTCGAAGCGCGCCGGCATGACGCGCCGCAGCCACTGCCCCGCTGCGTTCGCGTCGAAGGCCACCGCGGTGGGATCGGCGCTGAGCCACATGTCGAGCGCCGCGGCGATCTCGGCCGGCTGATGGAAGGGGCCGGCCGGGTGATCGCCCCGTGACCGCCGGACGACCGCGTCGAGCGCCGCGGGCAGCGCGCCCGGCAGGTGGTCGTCGCCGCCCGTGAGCAAGGTCAGCAGCAGATCGCCCAGCACCCGCGCGTGCGCCACGGGCGTGGTCGGCGCGTCCCCCCCCACGCTCGCCCCCACGGCCGCGGCCGCGACGGGGCGGGTGCGCGCCAGACCCTGGTAGGTCAGCAGCACCTCGGACGGTCGCAGCGGCGGCAACGCGACGTCGGCCCGCTCGGCCTCGGCCAACACCGCGGCGGCGTT
>CALBMW010001029.1 GCA_937896275.1 uncultured Myxococcales bacterium | reverse complement strand
ACCAAGAGGTTGTCGCGGTGGCCCCGGCGCCGCTCGAGCACCAAGCTCGCGAGCGCGGGCATGAGCGTCAGTGAGAAGATCATCGACCCTGCCAGCGCGAAGATGACCGTCAGCGCCATCGGCTGGAACAGCTTCCCCTCGACGCCCTCCAGGGCCAGGATGGGAAGGTAGACGATGGCGATGATGAGCTCGCCGAAGAGCGTCGGCTTGCGCACCTCGACCGCGGCGTCGCGCACCACCTGCCGAACGCTGCGGTCGGTCGTGTCCTCAGCCACGCGGCGGGCGGCGTTCTCGACCATGATCACCGAGCTGTCCACCACGAGACCGAAGTCGATGGCACCAAGGCTCATGAGACTGCCCGCGATGCCGAAGTAGAGCATCGCGTTGAAGGCGAACAGCATCGACAGAGGGATGGCCAGCGCCACGATGACTCCGGCCCGCAGGTTGCCGAGGAACGCGAACAGGATCGCGATCACGAGGAGCGCACCTTCGATCAGGTTGTCGCGGACGGTGTGCAGCACCTTGTCCACGAGCTCGGTGCGGCTGTAGACCGGCTCGAGCCGCACGCCCTCGGGGAGGCTCGCCCGGACCTCCTGGAGTCGAGCTTCGAGCCGCTGCGTGAGCTCCCTGCTGTTCTCGCCCATCAGCATGAAGCCGAGGCCCAGCACGGCTTCGCCGCGGCCCCCGGCGGTCACCGCCCCGCGGCGGACCTCGTGGCCCACCTCGACGCGCGCGACGTCGCGAACGCGGATCGGCACGCCGGCGTGCGCCGCGACCACGATGTTCTCCAGGTCGCCGATGCCGGTGGCTAGACCGACGCCTTGAACGATCTGCGCTTCTCCGCCCCGGTCCAAGACGCCCCCTCCGACGTTCGCGTTGTTGCGTCGGAGCGCTTCCGCCACCTCGTCGAGGGTCAGCGCGTACTTGATGAGCAGGTCCGGGTCGAAGACGACGTGGTACTGCTTCTCATAGCCGCCCCAAGTGTTGATCTCGGCGACGCCGGACACCTGCAGCATCTGCGGACGGACCACCCAGTGGTGGAGCGTCCGGAGCTCCTGCGCCGAGAGCTCGTCGCTCTGCACGAGGTACTGGAACACCTCGCCGAGGCCCGTGGAGACTGGTCCGAGCGACGGGCGACCGACCCCCTCTGGCAACTCCACCGTCTGGAGCCGCTCGCCGATGACCTGGCGAGCGAGGTAGACGCCCGTGTCATCGTCGAAGATGGCCGTGATCTGCGCGAAGCCGAACTTGGAGACCGATCGGACTTCGGTCAGGCCGGGCAGGCCGCCGATGGCCTGTTCGAGGGGAAAGGTGATCTGCCGCTCCACCTCGAGCGGGGACAGCGCCGGAGCCACGGCGTTGACGGTCACCTGCACCGGCGTCGTGTCCGGGTATGCGTCGAAGGGGAGGTGCCTGAAGGAGACGAGCCCCGCGACGACCAGGATCGCCGAAGCGAGCAGGACGACGCCCCGGTGGCGCAGCGAGAGATCGATGAGTCGATTGAGCATGGTCAGTTCCCTCCCGGTCCTTCGACCTCGCAGCAGCCCGCGCCGATGCTCTCGCGGCTGAGTTCGGTGCGCAGGAGGAAGGCGCCCGTGGTGACGACCGCGTCTCCGACCCGCACTTCTCCCGCGATCTGCACACGGCGCCCGTCCGATCGGCCGGGGCGCACGACCCGCGGCTCGTAGAGGCCCTCTGTGGTGCGGACGAAGACGACGGACTCTTCGCCTACGCGCTGAACGGCATGCATGGGCACCGTGACCGCGCCCTCGGGACGCTCGACGCGAATGGTCGCGCGCGCGAACTGGCCCGCCCGCAACAGCCCGTCCGGGTTCTGCACGTCGGCACGCGCGGTCACGGAGCGTGTTCGGGGATCCACCTCCGAGGCGATCCAGGTCAGCGTCCCCGCGAGCGCTCTTCCGGGAACACCGTCCACGCGAAGCTCGACCTGCTGACCGACACGTACGCTGGCCGCGTCCCATTCGGGCACATCGAGGAGCACCCACATGACCGACGTGTCCGCGATCGTGGCGAGGGCATCGGACTCACCGGCGAAGCTACCGATCAGCGCAGGACGCCGGACCACGGCCCCCGTGATCGGCGCGTGCACGTCGAAGCGACCTGTCCTGGCGCTGCGTGCCGCCCCGCTGATCCGCAGTGACTGGTCGATCGAACGCAGCTCGGCTTCGGCGGCCCCGAACTCCTGCTGGGCGAGCTCCACTTGGCGCTGCGACGCGATCGCCCCCTCCCGAAGCTCCTGCTGCCGAGCGAGGTTCGCCTGGGCTGCGTCCACCCGCCCGCGAGCGGCTTGCCGCCCCGCTTGCAGATCCCCGACGTGGGCGCTCTCCAGCGTGAAGAGGGCGTCACCCATCGTCACGCGCTGCCCAAGGTCTACGGAGACCTCGCGCACGATGCCCGGAACTGCGGAGCGGACGTCGGCGAGGGCGTTGCGGTTGAAGTCGATGCGCGCGGTGGCCTCGACGCCGATGCCCATCGCGTCCGTCGTGGCCGGCACCGTCTCGATCCCCGCCGCACGCTCGATGGCGGGTATTCGGAAGCGGATGCGAGTTCCCGTGGTGATCGCGCTCGGTCGCGGCACCCCGGCCGGGGGCTGCACGGGGTTGCACGAGGGGCACACCGACTCGGGATACCCATGCTCGGCGCACCAGTCCCCGGAGGCGCGGAGGCGCTCGATCAAGCCGGGGTTGCACACCGTGCACTTCGACTCCGGCAGGCCGTGCTCGGCACACCAGTCTGCCGGATCGCCGGCTCGCGAGGCGTGGACCTCCGGTGCCGGGGCTCCTCCCCCGGAGGGTCGCATCGGGTTGCAGATCGGACAGACGGACTCGGGAAAGCCGTGCTCGGCGCACCAATCACCGGATCGCTGATAATGCTCCACGAGGCCGGGGTTGCACTTCGTGCACATCGACTCCGGCAACCCGTGCCCCTCACACCAGTCCGCCGGGTCGGCGACCGCGGGCGCGCGCGGCGCCGCCGTCGTCCCGGCTGGGGCCATCGCTGTCTCTCGGTCTTTGCATGCGGTCGCCAGGAGCGCGATGCCCAGCGCGATCACCGCGATCCGCAGTGCCGGGCTCGCATGCGGCATGGTCGGCTCCTTCTGGTTGGCGTTGATGGTCATCGCTGGACCCCGGCTTCGGCTTCGAGCTCGACGCCCGCGAGCGCCGTGTTCAGGAGGAGATCTGCGTGGGTGACGCGCGCCTCGACGAGCTCTCGGCGGATCGCGAGCCACTCGCCGAGTTGCATCGCGCCCTCCGCGTAACTGCGGCCTGCGAGGGCTTCGCTCTGAGCGATCTGGGGCAGGCCGTTCTGCTCGAACTGCTCGACCGCGCCGAGCAGCCGCTGGTAGGTGTCGAAGGCTGCCCGGACCTCGGCGCGCACGGCCGCCCCCGTGGACTCGCGCTCGATGCGGAGGGCTTGGCCACGCGCGTGCGCGGTCGCCTCGAGGCCCTGGCCGCGGTCGAAGAAGGGCAGCGTCAGCGTGAGCGCGACCAACGCGATGTGGGCGTCCTCTTCGCGGGCGTAGCCGAGACGGAGGCCGAGAGCCGGCCAGGCCCGCGCCTCACCGAGGCGCACCTCCGCATCAGCCGTACGGCTCGCCGCGTCGAGCGCTCGCAGGTCGGCGCGGTCCGATACTCGCACCAGCAAGTCGCTCAACGCGTGTCGTCGACGGTCGAGCAGATCACCGCGCACAGCAATCGCGGCGTCCGGCTCGAGACCGAGGAGTACGCGCAGATCCCCCAGCGCCCGCGCCCGCGCCGCCTCGATCGTCCGGAGGTCCGCCTGGACGCTGGCCAGCGTCAACGCAGCGAGGTTGACGTCGAGCACGCCGACGTCACCCGCATCGTGCCGTCGCCCGGCGACCCGGTGAAGTTCAGCAGCGAGCGACTCCGCGTCGGCGGCGATTCGAAGCCGCTCCTCGGCGTGTCTCGCCCGCAGGAATGAGGCGGCGACATCCCGCAAGATGCGCCGCGACGTGTCGTCGGCCGTGGCGGTGGTGCGGTCGACCTCCGCGTTGGCCCCCTCGATCCGGGCGCCGCGCTGACCACCCAACTCGAACACCTGGCCGACCCCAATGTCCACGTCCGCGCTGGTCCCGCCCGGACCGATTCGAGGTCCGCCACCCACGTCCACCGTGGGGTTGGCGCGCAGGAGCATCTCGGCGTCCACGAGCCGCCCCCGTGCCTCGCCGCTGCGAGCATGGGCTACACGCACAGACGGTGAGCGGGCCCGCGCGAGGCCCAGCGCCTGCTCCAAAGTCAGATCATAGGTTCGCGGTCCTGCCGCCTCCTGCGCCGCCGCGGGCCGAGCCGCGACGAGCATGCAGGCGAGCAGGAGACCGCACGAGCTCCATCGAGTCATGCAAACATCTCCCTCGTTGCGGACGCTGCTGTGCGCCGGGCACACCTCGCCCGCGCAAACACCGGTCCTTGCCTGAACGACTGGCCTGGGTTCAGACGGGGGAGCGTTCGGGGGGCCTGAAGATCCGACCGAGCACCCCGTTGGCGGTGTCGTCCGGAGGTGTGTTCAGAACGGCGCCGCTGGGTGGCGACTCGGCACACGGCGCGAGGGTCAGCGCGACCGCGACCACCGCCCCCGCGCAACAGCCGCAGTCGTCACACCCCGGCGGGCACTGCGCGTCGGAGCCGTCCTCCGGGCACGAGCCTTCATCGTGGGCTCGAAGGGCGTCGTCGCCTGCGTCGGCGGCCTGCTCACAAGGGCATGTGCGGTTGCAGCAGGCGTCCGCGCTGCCCGTCAAGGCGGCGAGCACACCGGGCCCGATGCCAAGCTGCCCGACGAGCAGGCCCGCGAGCAGGGTCCAAGCCGCAAACCGAGACCGGAGGGGCGCTCTGTGGAGTCGACGCATCATGCCACCCCTTGGATACCCCGGGCGGGCGGTCGGGTCAACGCGCCCACCGGGCGTGGCGTGCCCTTCGCGTGCCGGGAGGTGGGGCTCAATGTCCTCTCCCGTCTGCGCCAGCGGCTCTTCTCGCGAACCACAGATGCGTGCCGTTGCCGGTACCGGCGTCTCGTCGATCGGCAGGTCCGGTGACACGCGCTCCGCGACCATTCGGTCGCCGAGGCCCGCGTATTACCAGCGGCGTCTGGCGCCTGGCGCGAGCACTGCGAAGAGCGCGACGGTCCGGCTGCGCCCATCACGGCCTAGCGCGCCCGGCGTGCTGCCAGAGGTCCCCAAACAGCACGCCCACCGTCGCCTTCGGCGCCCGCTGGGTGCCGCATTCGGTCGTCCGGGTTCTTCGGGTGCAGCGTTCGAAGCGCGCCGAATGCGGGGTGCAAGGACCAGGTGCCCCCGGGACATCTGGCTGCGAGGCGGGAGTTCGCGGTATGCGGGCGCCATCCCATGCGATGTTCAAGGGGTCGCCACTTCCGCTGGGTCGGCCTCGGCGATCAAGCGACTCACCGCTCCGAACCGCAGATACAGCGCGGGAACAACGAGCATGTTCAGGACGGTGGAGGACAGGAGGCCGAACAGGATCACGATCGCCATGGGCGTCTGGATCTCGCTGCCCGGCTCCCCACCCGAGAGGGCCAGGGGGACGAGGGCCAGGCCCGCTGCCAAGGCGGTCATCAGGATGGGAGCGAGCCGCTCCATCGCGCCGCGCCGGACGGCGGTGACGACGTCGCGTACGCCCTCGTGTTCCACCAGATGGCGGATGTGCGAGACCAACATGATGCCGTTGCGGGTGGCGATCCCGAAGACGGTGATGAAGCCGATGATGGACGCGACGGACAGGATCCCGCCCGAGAGGAAGACTCCGGCGACGCCGCCGATGAGCGCGAGCGGGAGGTTTGCCATCACCAGGAGGGCGTCGCGCGCCGAATGCAGGGCCACGAAGAGGAGCAGGAAGATGCCGATTACGGCTGCGAGGCCGAGGAGTGCAAGGGTGCGAGAGGCCTCTTCAGCGCTCTCGAACTGCCCGCCGTACTCGACGTGGTATCCCGGCGGGAGCGACACCGCTGCGCGCACGCCACGGCGGATGTCGCCCACGACTGCGCCCAGATCCCGACCGGCCACGTTGCACATGACGACGATCTTGCGCTGGACGTTCTCGCGGCTGACGGTGTTGGGGCCGCGGTCCTTGCGGATCTTCGCCAGGGCGTGCAACGGCACGCGGCCTCCCGAAGGCGTCGCGATGAGCGTCTCCTTGAGCCGCTCGAAGCTCTCCAGCGTCGAGACGTCGTAGCGAACCGCCAGGTCGAAGGCCGCCTGTCCGTCCAGCACCTGGGACACCACACGACCGTTGAACGCTGTCTCGATGGCCTCCGCGACATCGCGGATCCGCAACCCGTGGCGCGCGATGGCCACGCGGTCGAACCGCACGGTCACGAACGGGATATCGGTCTGCTGCTCGACCGAGAGATCCACGACCCCCTCAACGCCCGCCATCACCACATGGATGCTCTCCGCGACGCGACGGAGCTCGTACAGGTTGTCGCCGAAGACCTTCACGGCGATGTTGGCCCGGGTCCCGGAGAGCATGTGGTCGATGCGATGCGAGATCGGCTGGCCGATCGTGATGTTCATCCCGGGCACCGCCGACAGGTCGCGCCTGAGATCGATGAGGAACTGCTCCTTGCCGCGTTCCCCCAGGTTGATCTTGATGTCGATCTCCGCGGCGTTGACGCCCTGCGCGTGCTCGTCGAGTTCGGCTCGCCCGGTTCGTCTCGCGGTCGCGACGATCTCGGGCTGCCGCAAAAGGATCTCCTCGACCATCTGCCCGAGTGCGTTCGACTCATCGAGCGAGGTGCCCGGGAAGGTCACCGCGCCGATCGTCAGCGCCCCCTCGTTGAAGTCCGGCAAGAAGGCCCGGCCCGCGCTACCCATCGCCATCCCGGCGACCACGAGGCCAGCGACGGACACCGCGGTGACCATCCTCCAGCGTGTCATCGTCCACGACAGCACGGGCCGATAGGCGGCCTTGAGCCAGCGCACCACGGCGGGCTCCACCTCGGTCCGGAGCATTCGCGCGGCGGGCAGCAGCAGCGAGCACAGCACCGGCGTGACGGTCAGCGCGACGATGAGCGAGGCGGCCAGCGATACCACGTAGGCGACACCCAGGGGCTGGAGGAGGCGTCCCTCGACCCCGGAGAGGAAGAAGAGCGGCAGGAAGACGAGGATGATGATGACGGTGGCGAAGACGATCGAGCTGCGGATTTCGCGCGAAGCGTCGAACACCACCGCGAGGACCGGGCGACGCTGCTCGGGGGCGAGCGCGAAGTTCCCCCGGAGCCGGCGCACAACGTTCTCGACGTCGATGATGGCGTCGTCGACCAGCGCACCGACCGCGATGGCCATCCCCCCCAGGGTCATCGTGTTGATGGTGGTGCCAAGCGCCTTCAACACCAAGATCGTCGTCAGGAGCGAGAGCGGGATGGCGAGGATGGTGATCCCAGTCGCCCGCAGGCTCATCAGGAACAGCAGCATGATGACGACGACGAGGATGCCGCCGTCCCTGAGCGCCGCCGCCACGTTGTGGATCGCCACGGAGATGAAGTCCGCCTGCCGGAACACGTGGCTCTCGATCTTCATCCCCGCGGGCAGGGACGCCTGGATGTCGTCGAGGACCTCGTCGAGGCGCTCGGTCAGCTCCAGCGTGTTGGCGCCGGGCTGCTTCTGAATGCCGAGCACCACGGCGGGCTGGCCGTTGAACGAGCCGTCGCCTCGCCGAAACGGCGGACCCCCGAGGCGGACCTCGCCCAGGTCGCGGACCAGGATGGGCTGGTCGTCCCGCATCGCGACCATCGTCTCGCCGATGTCCTCGGGCCGCACGACCCGCCCGAGCCCCTGGATCAAGAACTCCTGTCCGCCTTCCAGATAGAAGCCCGCCGAGGTGTTCTCGTTGGTCTCCGTGAGGGCGGCGATGACCTCGCCGGTCGCGATCGCGTAGGAAGTGAGGCGCTCGGGGTTCAGGATGACCTGGAACTGCTTCTTCTCGCCGCCAATGGGGGTGACCTGGGACACGCCGGGCACGGCCAGCAATCGGCGACGTATCACCCAGTCCGCGGTGGTCCGGATCTCGACAGGCGTGTGCGCGTCCGAGGTCAGGGCCATGAACATGACCTCGCCCATGATGGACGAGACCGGCGCCATCAACGGCGGCTCGATCTCCGGGGGCAGGGCGCCACGAACGTCTTGCAGCTTCTCGGACACGATCTGACGGGCGCGATAGATGTCGGTGCCCCACTCGAACTCGACCCAGATGACGGCGATCCCCACCGCGGTGGCGGATCGAACACGGCGGACGCCCGACGCGCCGTTGAGCGCCGTCTCGATGGGGAAGGTGACGAGGGTCTCCACCTCTTCGGGCGCCATCCCGTGCGCTTCGGTGATGACCGTCACCGTGGGCGCCGTCAGGTCAGGGAAGACGTCCACCGGCATACGGAGCGTCTCGATGGTCCCCCAGGCCAAGAGGAGCGCCGCGCCCACCAGCACGAAGGGGCGGTTGTCCAGCGACCAGCGGATGATTCGGTCGAACATGATGTCCTCAGTGCGCGTGCCCGTGCGCGGGCGCCTCGGTGGCGGACGACGCGAGCTTCACCATGAAGGCGCCGCGCACGACTACGTGTTCTCCCGGCCGCACGCCCTGGGTGACCTCGACATGGGCGCCGTCGCGGACGCCGAGCCGCACGGCGCGGCGTTCGAAGGTCTCCCCCTCGGTCTGGACGTAGACCACCTCCTGGCCGGCGTCCTCGAGGACAGCCGATGGCGGGACTGCGACCGCCGTGACGGGGATACCGGTGAGCACGTGGACGCGCGCGAACATCCCGACGCGCAGGCGACGCCCCGGGTTGTCGATCGCGAAGATCAGGGCGACCGTCCGAGTCCGTACGTCGACGACGCCTCCGGTCGTCACCAACTGGTCTCCGGCGACCTCGAAGCTCGTGTCGATTCCATCGACCTCGAACCACGCGCCGGCGGGGTGCTCGACGCGGCCAATGTTCGCTTCAGGCACTCGGACCTCCAGCCAGAGGCGGTCGAGGTCGACGACGTGGAACATCTCCCGCCCCTCCTCGATGAACATCCCCGGGGCGACATCGACCGCGACGAGCGTTCCGGCGATCGGGGCGCGGACGGTGATCGCGCCGGCGGAACCGGTCGCGCCGGCCCGCTGAACCCGTCCGTGTTGTTCGAGGCGGCGCTGAGCGGCCGTCAGCTCCGCGCTGGCCTGAGCCTCGTCGCGCCGGGCGGCGATCACGCGTCGCTCGGGGACGGCGCCCGCGGCAAGGAGCCCCTCGAGCCGCTCTCGTTCACGACGTGCGTGCTCGACATCGAGCCGCGCCTTCGCCGCCGCGAGCTCGAGCGAGGCGAGGTCCACCTCACCTCCGAGTCGCGGCGCCATCGTCACGAGCACCTGGTCCCGTTCGACATGCATGCCGATGCGCGGGAAGGCCTCGCCGGCGGTCACAAGACGTCCAGAAACAGGCGCCGTGACGTGGACCTCGCCGTCGGCTCGCGCCCGCACGGTCCCGCTCGCCGCCAGGGACGGTCGTAGACTCCGCTCGGTGACCTCTACGGTCGCGAAGTCGATGGGCCACTGCTGCTCCTTCAAGAACGAGATCCCCGCCCCCGACTCGGCCTCGGCCGGGGCCGCGGCGTGGGCGGCGGCGTCCGCGTCCGGGAAGACCGTCACCTCTCCCAGCACGTGGGCGTCGCTGAGGGTGTCCGACTGCAGCAGCAGCGACAGCCCACGCACGCCGGCATGCTTCGGCCGCGCCACGGGCCGGAAGATGCCAGGCACGGTCGGCCCGGCGATGTCGAAGCGCTCCTCCGGAGCCTCCCCGCCGGACAGCACGACGGTGACGCGGCCTGCAACGACGGCCTTGAAGTCGGAGAGACGCGTGAGGTGGGCCGCGAAGGCCGAGTCCTGTCCGACGACGAGCGCCCGGAACTCGACGAAGAGCTCCGTCTTGTCGGTCCAGTGCGTAATCGACTCCGAGCTGTCGCCATGCCCGTGCCCGTGCGCCTCCTCGCTCTCATGGCCCGCGGGCTCGGCGCCGTGCGGATGATCGTGGCGTTGACACGCCAACAGGAGCACCGCGCACGAGGCGGCGGTAAGCAGGGCTGGGCTTCTCATGGCGTGTGGCCTCCGGTGAGAAAGTCGAGCTCGATGCGGGCGCGGCGCGCGGCGAGCTCGAGGTCGAACGCGGTCATCTCGTCGTCGAGGCCGCCGCGATAGGCGTCGAGCAGCTCGAGGATCCCGAGCTCGTCTCCGGCGTAGCCAGACTCTGCGGTCCGCATCAGACCCGCGGATTGGGCGACCGCGTCGCGCCGGAAGATGCGCACCGCCTCGATGAGGCGGCCGAGCTCGGCGGCGCGACCCTGCGCCTCTCCGTGCGCCTCGGCGACGGCGAGCTCCCGCCGCCCGCGCGCGAGGCGATCCTCGGACGAGGCTCGCAGCGCCTCATCCTGCTTGCGGTCGAACAGCGGCACGGACACTGTCACCACTGCGACGTAGCCGTCCGTTCGGTCCGCGCCCTGATCGACGCCAGTCCATCCCAACCCGAGCCCGAGCTGAGGCACCCACCCGCGGGCGGCCGCGTCCCCGTCGGCGCGCGCCGCGGCGGCCTCTGCGTCGAGGGCGAGGACGTCCGGACGCCTCTCGATCCGTGAAGTGAGGCCCTGGACGGGCGCTGGGGCGTCAGGCAACAGCGTGCCGGAGACCTCGGGCGGACTCGATCGGAGCGCGCTCGTCTCCCCGGTGAGCGCTGCCAGCCTGGCCCACGCCCGATCTGCATCCGCCAGGTGAACGGCCAAGCGGCCTCGAGCGTTGGCGCGCTCTCGCTCCAGGCGTCGGCGGTCGTAGGCGGATGCGTCCCCCGCGGCCTCGCGCCGGGCCACGACCTCCAGTGCTCCCTCGATCCGCCGCACCCACCCTTCCACGGCCGCGGCGCGCTGCTGCGCCACGAGCAGCTCGTGGAAGCGCAGCCTCACCTCCGCTTCGACCGCCAGGCGCCGCGCGTCTCCCAGGTGAGCGACGGCCTGCACACGATGGTGGGCAGCGGCGCCGCGCAGACCACGCCGGCCAGACAGATCGAAGCGCTGGGAGACCATCAGGACGTCCTGCGCGACACCCTGGCCGCCGAACGTCTCCTCGCGGTTGTAGGACAGCTCCGGATCGGGCCACAGGCGCTCGCGGATCGCCTCGGAGCGTGCGACTTCGACCGCGCCTTCGGTTTCATCCCCGAGTGCCGGTCGCGCCAAGGCGCGTCGTACCGCCTCAGCCTCGGTCAACGTGCCGCGCGACGGCACCTCGTCCTGCGCGTGCGCCGTGGTCACGCTGAGCGTCACCGCGAGCGTCACCGCGGTGCGCATCCATAAGCTACGGCCATCAATCGGTTTTTTGAACGCGGGACTGCGGAGAATCGGGTGGCGTCGCATCGTGTACCTCGTTACCTGGTCAGCAGCCCGAGAACAGTCTCGGCCAGGTGATGCAGCGGGTCGGCGGCGAGCACGGCGATCGCGACGGTCGCCGCCAGCAGCCCGTGGCGCGCGCGTGGCGACACAGCCGTGGGCTCGCACAGCAGCGCTTCGATGCGCGCGTCGAGGGAGGAACCGCCAATCGACAACGTGGCCAGCGCGGAGGGGCACGGTCGTGTCTGCCCGAGCTTCCGAACTGCGAGCAGCGCACGAGCGACGGTGAGCCGGTCGCCAACCGAGCGGCCCGCCTCGTCGTCGCAGGCCTGCTCGATGGCGAGGTCGAGGTCGCGCAGCAGCCGTCGCCGCGTGGCGGGAACGTGGGCGATGGACATCAGCGCTGCGAGCGCGCGCCGCAGCCCGTCACGACGCGAGGCGTGCGCGGCCTCGTGCGCGATGACTGCGGTGAGCAACTCGGGCTCGAGCGCGGCCATCAAGCCCCGGCTGGCGAGGACGCGTGGGGTGCGGATGCCCGTCGTGAGGGCGATCGGCTGCTCGACCGACGCGACCCAGATCCGGCGGTCCGGGTCGTAGCCCGCGGTGGCGACCACCTGAGCCAGCAGGCGGCGCGAGCGCGCCAGCCGTAGGAGCCGAGGGGTGATCGCAACGACCGCCGCAAGCACGACGCCGGCGGCGATGGCCCATCCCGCGGCGCTGCCGGCGCCGGTGGGCAGGTGCAGCACGCAGAAGTGGGGGTGCCCAGCGTGGTGGTCCGGACAGTGATCGAGGCCCGGCCAGACGGCCCCGAGCAGAGACGGCAGGAAGCACAGGCCGAGCAGCGCCACCGATCCCACCACTGGCGCGGCGGCGAGCGCCGCGAGCACGTCGGCACGGGAGCGCGCCGGCAGTCGATCCAGGCGACCGCGGGCGCGGGGGTAAGCGACGGCGACCACGCCAGCCACCAGCGTTGCGAACGCCACGAGCGCCAGCGCGGCGAGTTGGAGCAGGCCGGCTCCGCTCATGTGTCTCCTCGCGATCGGTCGCGCAGACGCGCCTCCACCATCTTCTCCAGCCGCTCGAGATGCTCCTGCCCAGCCTGCTCTGCCAAGTCGACGAAGGCGCTGACCATGGCGTCCGGTTCCCCCTCCATCACCAACTCGACAACCTCGCCGATCAGGCGACGATGGAACTCCTCGCGCGTACAGGCCGCCGAGTACACGTAGGCGTGACTCACCTTCTCGCGTTCCAGGAAGCCCTTTTCGTGCAAGCGCTTGAGCGCGGACTGCACGGTGTTCGCCGTGATCCCCCGCCGCTTCCCGATGGCGCGATGGACATCCTTCACGTCCCCCGCGCCGCGGGCCCACAGGTGGTCGAGCACGGCCAGCTCGAGTTCTCCAAGGTATGGGGGATGGGTCCTGCGCATGGTGCTCCTCCGCGGTCGGCGCGGTCGGGGCGATATAGCAGAGGCAAAACCGATGGTCCATCGGAGTTTCGTCCGGTAACCACGAGTGCGGCAGGCGTCGGGTCCGCGCGTGCTCGACCTCCTCCTATGGACGGAGTGCGAGGGTGCGTCATGTGCGGGCGCTGTGAACCGGAGTAGGGTAGCCGATGCACGAGCGGCCCAAACGGCGGGCGAAAGGAACAATGCACGAGCAAACACCTGACCGCTGGCAGCACCACCACACCTTCGGAACCGACGAAAGCAAGGGCGCCGAGCGGCGCACGTGGTGGATGATCGGCCTGACCGCGATCATGATGACGATCATGATGACGGTCGAGATTGCGGCCGGGATGATCTTCGGCTCGATGGCGCTGCTCGCGGACGGCTGGCACATGGGCACGCACGCCGCCGCCCTCGGGATCACGGTGTTCGCCTACGTTTACGCGCGTCGTCACGCGGACAACCCCCGGTACGGCCATGGGTGTCGCCGGTACGGCCATGGGTGTCGCCCACTTCTCAGGGCGCACTCTGCCCCCGGAGAAGTGCCTGGCACGCGTTTCGGCCCCAGCTGGGGCCGCACCCGTCGAGATTGCCAACCTGTGGGACGACCTCGGGGTCAGACCCCGCCACCTGACGCATGACGCTCGCGGATCGACGACTCCGCGATGGCCAGAGCGCACCGCACGGACCGACCGATCCGCGTCAATGGAGTTGCGGGCCCACGACAACTGCTCTTGCCGGTCCCCGCCCCTCGGTCGACGACCTCGGCGACGGACGTAATGGCAACGCGCCCGCGGACGCGCGCCTCGCCCGCCCTGCCTTCGCGAGGAGCGCGCCGCGCCGCGCGATCAGAGCGAGGAGCACCCACCACGCCCAGGGCGTAGGTCCCCTGGGGGCCAGACCGCACCCACACCCGTCGCCGCCGCCCGAGGCGCCGGGGCTGCCATCGGGCCCCAGCGTCGGCGCGGCGTCCGCGGCGGCACCTGCGTCGGGCGACGGATCGGGGGCGGCAGCGTCGGCCTCGGGGGGTGGCGCCTCGCCGCCGGGCCGACAGAGCCCGCCCAACGCGTGATCGCAGCCCCAGCCCGCGCGGGCACAGTCGGCGTCCTGGCGGCAGGCCGGCATGCACCAGTGCACCCCGCCGATGCTCACCGCCGCGGTCCCCTCCGGGCAGCAGTACAGCGGGCTGTCGAGCGCGCAGGCGCCGCCCTCGAGCGGGGCGGCTGCCCACTCGGTGAGGCAGCTCGCCTGGTCGCCGCAGTCCTCGTGCGCGGCGCAGGGCTGGCCCGTGGTGGTCCCATCGGCGGGGGCGCAACCCCAGCAGTAGCCGCTCGCGGTGCAGCGCCCGCCCTCGCGGTCGGGACAGTCGCGGGCCTCGCCGCACAGCCGCACGCACAGGTCGAGGTCGGGCAGGTGGCGACTGCCGGCGGGGCAGCAGGGTTCGGGGCCCACGAGCGTGCAGTAGCCCCCGCCGACGCCGCGGAAGCAGACGCCCCCCTCGCCGCAGTCGGCGTCGTCCGCGCAGGGTGCGCCCACCGGCACCTCGGGGCAGCTCGTGGGGGGGGGCGGCGGCGCACCCG
>CALBMW010001028.1 GCA_937896275.1 uncultured Myxococcales bacterium | reverse complement strand
GGGGGCCGCGTCCGGCGGTGCCGCGTCGGTCAGGGCCGCGTCCTGAACGCCGGCGTCCCAACTGGCCTCGTCGTCCACCGTCGGGACCGGTCGTCGTGTCGTGACGACCGTGCCAAAGCGCGCCGTGGTCAGATCGCCCCCCACGGCCCACACGTCGTCGCCGGCGGTCACCGCATGCAGCGTCGCGTCGACGAACTCGCCCTCGCGGGCGTCCGTGCGGCGCGTCCAGCCCGTCGCCGGCGTCCAGCGCAGCACCGTCCCGCGCGTGCCCGTGGCCCAGGCCTCGTCGGCGGAGCGCACGAACACGCCGTTGAGCGGTTGCAGCCCCTCGACCGAGTCATCGACCCACGCGTCGTCCTGCCAACGCAGGATCACCCCCGCCGTCGTGCCCCCCACCGCGAAGATCGGCCCGTCGGCGCGCCCATGCACGGTGAACAGCAGCGCGGTGGTGGGCGTGGGCACGCGACGCAGCGCGACCCCGTCCCAGCGGAGCGCCAAGCCGCCCTCGCCCACGAAGTGCACGTCGCCGGCCCCGGTGCCCCACACCTTGTAGACGTTGAGCGTGCGGGCCTCGGCCGGCACCTCGACGGCGCCCCAGCCCGCGCCCACGTCGCGCAACACGATCCCCTTGGGACCCCCCGGCAGCGGCGAGCCGCCGACCGCCCATCGATCCTGTGCGGTCGCGCCCCACAGCCCCCAGAGCACGGCGCCCGTTGGCAGGCCCGTCGCTTCCGCCTGCCATCGACCATCCGCCCGGGCCAACACGCGCCCGCCCTCACCGCAGGCCCACAGCCGCTCGCCGTCCAGCCCGAAGACCCACCACAGCACGCCGCCCGTCGGCGTCGCCTCGGGTACGATGCGGTCCCCGGACAGGCGAACCGCCACGCCGCCGTTGGGTCCCGGCGTGCCGCCCACCGCCACGAAGTCGCCCCCGAAGGCCTGGGCGCCGAGCAGAAGGGGCCGCAGCGTGCCGGTGACGGGCCGCAGCGCGCCCTCGGTGACGGTGGCGTCGCCGGCGGCCGCCGCGTCGAGCGTCGGCAGCGCGGTCGTCCCCTTCTCGTCGCAGCCCCACAGCAGCAGCACGCACAGGCCCCAGGCCGCGCGCCGTCGTTGGTTCCTCATGGTGCCGTCCGTTCCCAATAGCCCCACCACGCGTCCTGCTGCGCCTCCTCGGGCCGCCGAACGCGGCGCGGATCGATGCGCAGCCCTGGAATCTGCACCGCGCGCCACGCGTACCCGGCTCGCCCGCCTCCTCGCGGTCGGGTGGCGACGGGATCGGGGTGCCCGATGTAGTAGGTGACCTTCTTCTCCTCGACGTAGGCCGGCGGCGCCGACTTGGTGTGGCCCGGCCGGTTCCCGTGGGCCGGGACGTTGTGCGCCACCCACTCGTCGTTCAACCCCAACAAATCCAGGGTCTTCAGTCGTGAGTAGTAGGGCACGATGCCGGCCGCGGTGATGGCCAGCGAGGCCTCCGGTGGCGCCTGGGTCTCGAGCCACTTGCCGATGACCGTGCACTGCTCGGCGAACATCGCCAGCCACCCGATGCTGTCCACGCCGCCCTGGCTGTCGACCCTCAGCGCGTCGCGATCCACCTGGACGGTCCAACCGGCGCTGAGCCCCGCGAACAACAGCGCCCCCACCGCGAGACGTCGCGGAGCGCGCCGCAGGGCCGGCTCGAGGGCGGTCCGCAGGCCCAGCGCGACGAGCACCGCGAGGCCCGGCATGAGGGGCACCAAGAAGCGTTGAAGCGCCATGAAGTCGCCGCCGACCCGCACCACGTGCACCGCGAGCGCCACCGTGATCAGCCCCACCAGCGTCTGCAATCGCAGCATCCGCCCACCCGGCAGCTCCCGGCGGAGCGCCCCGAGGAGCGGCGCCATCCACAGGAAGGGGTGCGCCTCGAACCACGACCACAGGTACCGCAGCCCTGGCCCCCAGAAGTTCTTCGCGCCCGTCTTGACGTAGTACGTGTTCGGAAAAGGCCAGCCGTAGTAGTGCCACCGCCAAGCGTAGTAGGCCCCGAAGGGCACCGCGAAGAAGAAGCCCCAGGACCAGTCCTGCCGGGTCGGCCGCAGGCGCCCGCGCTGCGTCCACAGCAACTCGACCAGGCGATGCAGCCCGGTGAGCCCCCAAAGCAGCATGCCCTCGGGCCGGGTCATCGCCGCGGCCGCCAGCCACAGGCCGCTCCAGGGGCGCGCCGGCCGGCCCGCCACCGCGGACTGCCGCTCGAGCAGGTACGTGGTCCACGCGGCGGTCGAGGTGAAGGTGAACAGGGCCGTCTCGAGGCCGCCCGTCGCCCAGCACGCGAAGGCGGGCGAGCCGGCCAGCAGGGCGGGCGCCAGGGCGTCCCAGGGCGAGGCCTGCCCTTCGGTGCGCGCCGTGAAGCGGGCGACGACGAAGAGCGTGGCCGCGGCGAACGCCATGCCCAGCCACTTGCTCCAGGGCACGGGATCGAGGCCCAGCTTCAGGACGCCCGCCATCAGAAGCGTCCAGAGGAAGTTGGTGTAGCCCTCGACCCGTTCGTTGACGTTGAAGACCAGCTCGCCGTGACGCACCAGGTTGTCGGCGTACCGAAACGAGATGAAGGCGTCGTCGTTGACGAAGTCGAAGACCGCCGCGTGGGCCCAGAAGCCCAGGGCGACGACGGCCAGGAGGCCCCAGCGGGTGAGCGCGGTCTTGGACATCACGTCCGTTCAATCAATCGAAGACGCGGGAGTATACTCGGGCAGGTCCGGGTCGCCTACCGCGCCCCGAGGCGGCGGTGACCAGACCCAAGACGGGCCGCGCACGAGGAGGGAGTCCTGAAGGTACACGGCAACACGGGGGGCCTGAAGCCCGGCCAGCGACAACGCCTCGAGCGTCTCTACAGCCGCAAGGTGCCCCCGGAAGACATCATCTCTCCTCCGCTCGCGCAGACGATCTGCGAGCTCTCCCACGAAATCGGACGGCAGATTGGCGTGACGCTCGGCCGCGGCGGGCGGGTGAAGCACGTCATCGTCGGCGACGCCGATCGCCTGTTCCTGCCGGACTTCGGGCGCGCGCGCGCCGGCGTGGGTCGGTTCCGCGGCATCCGGCTGGTGCACACCCACCTGCGCGACGAGCCGCTGAGCCAGGACGACCTGACCGACCTGGTCCGCCTGCGCCTGGACCTCATCGCGGCGGTCGGCGTGGTGGCCGATGGGCGCCCCGGCACGCTCTACCACACGCACCTGTTGCCGGCGGGCAGCGCCCAGCCCGCCGCCGAGCAGACCCGGACGACGATCCACGATCAGGGCGACGGCTTCCTCGTCTTCATCGAGGCGCTCGAGCAGGAGTTCGGCCGCCGGACCGCCGGCGCGCTCGAGACCGAGGGGCAGGAGCGCGCCATCGCGGTGCACGTCTCGGTGCCGGGCGAGCCCGATCCCAACGCCAGCCTGCGTGAGCTCGCCGAGCTGGCCACGACGGCGGGCGTCGTGATCGTCGACGCGCTGGTCCAGAGGCGTCCCCGCTTCGACCCCAAGTACGTGATGGGAAAGGGAAAGCTGGACGAGCTGCTCCTGCGCACGATGCAGCTCGACTGCGAGCTCGTCATCTTCGACCAGGATCTGCTGCCCAATCAGGTGCGGGCCATCGCCGACGTGACCGACGTGCGGGTCATCGACCGCAGCCAGCTCATCCTGGATATCTTTGCGCGGCGCGCGCACACGCACGAGGGCAAGCTGGCCGTCGAGTTGGCGCAGCTCAAGTACATGCTGCCCCGGCTGGCCCATAAGACCACCGCCTATTCGCGCCTGATGGGCGGCATCGGCGGGCGGGGTCCCGGCGAGACCAAGCTCGAGATCGATCGACGGCGTGCGCGCGACCGCATCACCTTCATCGAGCGAAAGCTCGACAACGCCGAGGTCCAGCGGAACAACCGTCGCAGCCGCCGCCGCCAGCGCGAGGTGCCGGTGGTGGCGCTGGTGGGCTACACCAACGCCGGCAAGAGCACGCTCTTCAACGCGGTCACCCACAGCGACGTGTTCGTCGAGGACCAGCTCTTCGCCACCCTCGACACCACCAGCCGCCGCCTGCGCTTCCCCGAGGACCGCGAGATCGTGCTCATCGACACGGTGGGCTTCATCCGCGACCTGCCCGCAGATCTGGTCAGCGCGTTCAGGGCCACCTTGGAGGAGCTCGGCGACGCCGACGTGCTGCTGCACGTGGTCGACATCGGCGATCCGCGCATGCGCGAGCAGATCGAGAGTGTCGACCGCATCCTGGTCGACATGGGGTTGATGGACAAAGCGCGCCTCACGGTGCTGAACAAGATGGATCTGATCGATCCCGTCCTCGCCGAGAACCTGTGCCGGCAGCACGTGGCCTTCGGGGTGTCGGCGCTCGATCGGCGCAGCACCCGCTCGCTGCTCGAGGCCCTCGAGAGTCGCCTGTGGCAGGACGCGGGGCGCTCGGCGGAGTAGCGCTCCCGCCTCTTGGCCCGAAAACTGCCATGCTGCCCCGCCGACCCGGCCGGCACACGCGCCGCGCCCAGGAACCACGGGGGACTCCGATGCTTCGCACCCTGGCTCGCTCACTCGCCCTGGCCGCTGTCGTCGCCACCGGCTGCGCGAACGACACGACCGATCCTGCCGGGCCGGCCGACGAGGCCGCGGGGGCCAACCCCTTCACGGCGGGATCGGGCAGCGGCGGCAAGGAAGACACCTTCTACACCAACCCGGACGGGGTCGAGGTCGAGGTCGATCTCGAGGCCGACATCGAGGGCGCCGGCTGGCGCGCCGCCCAGGCCCCTGCCGAGCTGGGCCAGTACGCCGTCACCTACCTGCGCACCCGCGGTGAGTTCTATCTCGAGTCCCTCGCCGAGCACGTGGGCTCGCGAGATCGCGTGGAGTGGCGGGTCGACGGCACCTGGCTCACCGCCGCCGAGGCCAAGGAGCTGGACGCCAGCAAGCTGACCCACTTCCGCATCCGTGGCGTCAACGCCGTCCTCCTGCACTCGGCGCAGGTGTCGGCCGAGGTGGGCAAGGTCTTCACCGCGGTCGTGCCCCGCAAGCCCTACAGCGTCATGGCGGACGCTGGCGACCGGTGCGCCGAGAAGGACGATCACATCGGGCTCAGCCAGTCGGTCTATTGGTACCAATGGAACCCCGATCAGCCGGGCTGCGACATCGCCCTGCAGGACATGACCCTCACCATCAGCCGCACCTTCCCCTCGGCCCAGGCGGTCTACCCCGAGTACGACAAGCTCGTCGCCGACGGCAAGGTCACCGCGGTCGTGCTGTTCGGCCAGATCGGGGACGGCGCCATCACCGACGCCGATCCCGGCATGCGCGGCTTCGTGCGCATGGGCTCCTGGTTGGAGCAGGCCGGCTTCAAGGAGGTCACCCCGGCGCCGCTGGGCCGCCGTTTCGCCAAGCACATCGGCCAGGCCGACGTCGAGGTCGACCTGTACTCGCCCCACGAGTTCAGCGGCCTGGGCGATCACGGCCACTTCGCCAACTTCCAGAAGGCCCTGAGCGAGCACGAGATCGTGGTCTACGACGGCCACAGCATGCTGGGCGCAAGCGACTTCTGGGCCCGCCCCGACTACCCGAGCTTCTACCAGATCTACCTGTACGGCGGGTGCCTGGGCTACGAGTACTACGTGCGTCCCATCCTCGATGGGAAGGGCGGCTGGGACAACCTCGACATCATGTCCAGCGTGGTCGAGGTGAGCGCCAACGCGATCGACTTCGCCGGGCCCGCCCTGGCCGGTCTCTTCCGCGGCCTCGAGAACAACTACAAGGTGTCGTGGCGCGACCTGCTGATCGCGGTGCGTCAGCGCGTGGGCGACTCGACCTTCGGCGCGAGCGGCGTGCGCGACAACTGCTTCTCGCCCGACGGCTCGCGCTGCGGCGGCTCGACGCCCGACGACGGTGAGCCCGTGGCCGAGGCGCGCTTCGACAGCGCGCAGCCCGTTGCCATCCCGGACGACGACGCCGCGGGCGCCGCGAGCGTGATCGAGGTGCCGGACAGCTTCACGGTGCACCGCGTGAGCGTAGATCTGACGGTCCGCCACACCTGGGTCGGCGATCTGCGCGTCGTGCTCGAGCACGGCGGCAAGGAGGCCGTGATCTGGAACCAGGAGGGCGACTCGGCCCACGACATCGTCGCCAGCTTCGACCTCGGCGGCTTCGATGGCGTCGACGCGGTGGGGCCGTGGACCCTGCGTCTGGTCGACACGGCGGCGCAGGACGAGGGCAAGCTGGAGCGCTGGTCCCTGGTGCTCGGCAAGTAGACCTCGCCCGGCCCCGAGGTCGCGTGGTGCCCCGGCCTGCACCCGCTGACACCCCGACGCACTCTCGTCACACTCCCTATTGACCGTCCGCGCCATCCAGCGCACAACAACGCCTCACTTCGTTGCCTCCGATGGAGCTCCCATGAACGTCCTGAAGACCCTCGTGCTCTGCGTCTCGATCACCGGCCTGGTCGCCTGCGGGCAGAAGACCGACGGCGGCGGCGAGGCCAAGCCCGCCGTGGACAAGGCCAAGCCCGCCGCCGAGATGGCAAAGCCCGCCGCTGAGATGGCAAAGCCCGCCGCTGAGATGGCAAAGCCCGCCGCCGAGATGGCAAAGCCCGCCGCCGAGATGGCAAAGCCCGCCGCGGCGATGGAGATGGCCCCCCTCGAGATCAAGAGCGAAGAGTTCACCGCCATGATGGATGCCCCCAAGGGCGCCACCATGGAGGACTCCTACGGCACCCTGGAGGTCAAGGTCGGCGACGGCAGCAGCTTCTTCGTGGCGATCGAGACCGACGCCCCGGACATGGCCTCGATCAAGGGCGAGGTCGAGAAGAACGATGTCCAGAAGCTGAAGAAGTTCCACATGGATACGCCCGAGGCGGTCATCTACGAGACCGAGGCCTTCGGGAAGACCTCGTTCTGGCTGGACGCGGCGATCAAGGTCGGCGACAAGACCGTGCACTGCTTCAGCGGTCGCGGCGCGCCCTCGTTCACGCAGCCGCAGGTCGAGTCCTTCCTCGCCGCCTGCAAGACGCTCAAGCCCAAGGGCTGAGCGGCCACCGCCCGCGACGCGACGCTCAGGTCTTCGTCGACCCTTCCTTCGGCGGGCCCTCCTGCGCCCGCCGACCTCTGCCCTCTGCGGATCTCTGCGCGAGAATCCCCCCGAGCACCCACGTTCGACCCCCGACGCGCGCGCCTCCGCCGAGCAAGCCAGCACGTCTCGTGACGGGGTGGGCGGCTCGGGTGCGTGGCGGTGAGGGGTGACCGACCATCAACCGACAAGGGCAACAAGCGTCGCGCGGATCGACCACGGCCACGGCCACGACGGGGCGGTGGTGGTCGGTACGTGAAGTACGCAGTCGGGACGGGAGGGGAGGGGAGGGGTGAGCGCGGGCGGCGTCGTCTACGTTCATGTCGACGACCGCCGCTGCACGGCGGGGGCGCGATCCGCAGGGAGCGCCGGGTCCGCGCTTGCGATCAGCCCTCGGCGCCCGCGCAGAGCGTCACGACGCGCTCCCCGCCCAGCTCGAAGAGCACGGTCAGGTCGTAGTCGTCCTCGCCGACGACCACGTCGGTCGCGGGTGCGGCGCCCTCGGCGCCGAAGGTCAGCTCGCTGCCGGCGCCATAGTCCGCGGCGCTCCAGGTCATGCCGGTGTAGGTGACCTCGGCGTCGGCGGCCAGGCCGGCGCGCTCGCGGTAGACCCTGGCGCCGTGCTTCGCGTGCAGGGGCGCGTCGCCGTCGACCTTGCCGTCGGCGTCGGCGGTGGCGTCACCGTCGTGGGGCAGGAAGTCGACGATGCGCCCGGAGCACCACTCGAACCTCCGGGGTGTTGCGTGCAGGCGAGCGGCGGACCACGCCAGAGTCGTGCCAATCACGAAGGGCGCCCGGCTGCGTCGTCGAGGATGGCAACCGGGCCAGCCCGCGGCGGGCCGGCTGGTCACTTTGCCCGCCCCCTCGGCCGGGTGGTACAACCGCAGGATGAAGATCCGCCCCCAGCCTGCCCTTTGCGTCGTCCTGTGGGCCGTGGTCGCGGTCGGTTGCGCCGACGCCCCGCCCGGGACCGGCTGCACCACCGCAACGGACTGCCTCATCGGCGAGACCTGTGCCCAGGGCGCCTGCGTCCGGAGCCATGCCTGCGAGGCCAACGGGGACTGCGGCGACGACGAGGTGTGCAGCGGCGGGATCTGCGCCCTGCTCGCCTGTGACGCCGACTCCACCTGCGGCGCGCTCCGCATCTGCGACAAGGGACGCTGCGAGCGCACGCCGGTCGACTTCTGCGAGGCGGACGAGGACTGCGGCGGCGCCCCCTGCGACCTCGAGGCCCGCCGGTGCGGCATCCCCATCGCGGGCTGCGGCGAGGGCCCGCCCTGCGAGATGAACCAGGAGTGTGTCGACGACCGGTGCGTCTGCGCCGCGGACGACCAATGCCTCGGTGGGCGCTACTGCACCGAAGAGGGCGCGTGCGAGCGCGGCTGTCGCGCGATCGGCGACGAGTGCGGGCTGGGCATGGTGTGCGACGCCCAGTCTCACACCTGTCGGCCCAGCGGCGGCTGCGACGACGACGGGGACTGCGACGGCCGCCAGTACTGCGACGGCGCGGCCTGCGTCGACGGCTGCCGCTCCGATCCCGACAACTGCGGCCTGGGGCGCGCCTGTGACGCGGCCACGCGCCTGTGCCAGGCCGCCGCCTGCGCGGCCGACGCGGACTGCCCGGACACGCAGTACTGCGCCGACGGCGCCTGCGCCGACGGGTGTCGATTCGATCCGGACAGCTGCCCCGACGGCGGACGTTGCGACCCCACCGAGCACGTCTGCGGCGCCGCGGGCGTCTGCGACGGGGACGACGCGTGCAGGGACGGCGAGTTCTGCGACCTCGAGGGCGGCACCTGCGCTGCCGGCTGCCGCGCGGCGCCCGATGATTGCCCCGCGGCGTCGACCTGCGATCCGGCCACCCATGCCTGCCGCTGCACGGACGACGCGGCCTGCGTCGCCGGCGAATACTGTGATGAGTCAGTGGGTTGCGCGGTTGGCTGCCGCGCCGACGGGTGCCTGGGCGGGCAAGCCTGCGATCCCGCCACGCGCCGCTGCACGGCCGCCGCCCCCTGCGCGGCGGACGGCGACTGCGACGTCGATCAGTACTGCCGCGAGGACCAGACCTGCGCGACCGGCTGCCGCGTGGGCGCCTGCCCCGTCGGCCAAGCCTGCGATCCCGAGTCACGCGCGTGCTCCTGCCGCCGCGACGACGGCTGCCCCGACGGCCAGTATTGCCTCGACGCGCAGTGCCTCGAGGGCTGCCGCCTCGACCCGGATGACTGCGGCCCCGGCGCGGTGTGCGACGTCGCCTCGCGCGCCTGTCAGTGCGTCGACGACACGGGCTGCGCGGCCGACGCGTTCTGCGCGCAGGGCGCCTGCCAGGGGGGGTGCCGCCTCGACCCGGACAACTGCGGCGAGGGCAGCGCCTGCGATCCGGCCCGCCATCAGTGCGCCTGCACCGGCGACGCCGACTGCCCGGAGGCGACCTGGTGTGACGCGGGCTTCTGCACCCCCGGCTGCCGGACCGAGCCCGACAACTGCAGCGCGGGCAACGCCTGCGATCCGGCGAGCCGCGCCTGCCTGTGCCAGGGGGACGCGGGTTGCGCCGACGCGGCGTATTGCGGGGCCGAGGGCGCCTGCGCCGAGGGGTGTCGCCTCGAGCCGGACAACTGCGGTGAGGGCAGCGCCTGCGACATGGCCACGCGGCGTTGCGGCTGCCTGAGCGACGCGGTGTGCGCCGCCGAGCAGTACTGCGCGGCGGACGGCACCTGCCAGCCCGGCTGCCGTGTCGAGGACGCCGCCTGCCCTGCCGGCTATGCCTGCGATGCCGAGGCCCGCGACTGCCGCTGCGCCGACGACTCGGCCTGCGCGGCGGGGCAGTACTGCGGCGCCGAGGGGGCCTGCGTGGCCGGCTGCCGCTCCGAGCCCGACGACTGCGCGGTGGGTAGCTGTGATCCCCAGAGCCGGCGCTGCCGATGCGCCGCCGACGCCGAGTGCGCCGACAACCTGTATTGCGGCGACGACGGCACCTGCCAGGTCGGCTGTCGGCTGGAGCCCGACAACTGTCCCCAGGGCCGGTGCGAGGCCGCTTCGCGGCTGTGTCGCGCGCCGAGCTGCGGCCGTGACGGCGACTGTCCGATGGGGCAGGTCTGCGCGCTCAATCCCGCCGAGGGTGGCGGCATCGAGCTGCGCTGCGCACCCCCGCTGGCCAATGGCGGGTCCGAGGATCCATGCGCGCGCAACGTGCAGTGCGGGGCCCGCCTGTGCGTCGACGAGCGTTATTGCTTCTCGGCCTGCACCGACAACGCGGACTGCCCCGGCGGTCGGTGTGAGCCCATCCGCGTGAACGGGCCGGGAGTCGACGAGGTGACCGAGCTGAACACCTGCGCGCTGCCGCCGCTGGTCTGCGGCGCGGACGCGGAGTGCGCGGAGGGCCGGGTCTGCCTCCCCAACGGTGAGGATCCGGCGCAGCCGAACCGCCCCATCTTCGAGTGCCTGGGGCCGCCCCCGGGCGGTCGCACGGGCGACGCGTGCGGCGCGGATGGGGACTGCGTGTCCGGCACCTGCGTCGAGGGCGTCTGCTGGGGGCCCTGCCGGCGTGGGCAGGCGGACTGTCGGGCGGGGCAGGTGTGCTACGAGGATTCCATCATCTTCACCTTCGACCAGGGCACGCCGGCGCCGCGGGATGACCGCTTCTTCGGGGCCGCGGCCTGCCTGCCCGACGTGGGCAGCGGCGACCGCTGTCCCGACGCCCGGTGCCCCGCGGGCGAGACCTGCACGCTGCAGGGGAACGGGACGCTGACCGCCTTCGTAAACACCTGCCGCGACATCGTGGGCCCGCGCCTGGGCGGCGCCTTCTGCAACTTCGACGCGGATTGCCAGTCGGGCGTCTGCGTCACCGACGGCTTCTGCCTCGCGGTGTGTTCGCCGGCGAACCCCGGCCTGTCGTGCGCGCCGGGCGCCTCGGTGTGCATCGCGCTCGACCTGACCCTCTGGGACGCGGGCACGCCCAACGACCGCGCCGACGATCGCACGTCGCCGGTGAACATATGCCTCCCACAGTGATGTGCCTCCGTCTTGCCACGGCGCTGGTCTTGGCGCTGCTGGCGGGGTGTGACGGCGCGGCGCCGCGACTGATCGAGGTCGAGGCGCCGGGCGACACGCGCGACCCGGCGGGGCCCTACGAGGTCACCGCCACCACGCGCGGCGCGACCGACGCGGTGGTCGTGGGCTGGACTTCGACCGACGGAGGTGAGGGTACCGTCTCGCTGCACCGCATCGGCGACGGGCGGTGGGTGGGCGGTCTGCCAGGGCAGGCGGTGGGCACCAGCGTCGGGCTGTCGGTCGTGGCGCGCGGGCCGGGGGGCAGCGCGCGCTTCCCCACCGAGGGCGAGCACCGCTTTCGAATCCTTGCGCGGGGCGGAGGCTGCCGGGTCGATGGCGAGTGCCTCGACGGCGAGATCTGTGATCGCCTGCGCGGGCAGTGCAAGGCGCCGCCCGCGACCTGTCAGGACGACGGTGACTGCCCGGCGGACTCGCTGTGCAGCGTGCCCGGGGGCGCCTGCCGGTTTCGTCCCTCGACCTGCGCGCGGGACGCCGACTGCGGGGATGGCCTGGTGTGTCAGGACGGCCTGTGCGTGACGCGCCCCGAGTGCTCCACCGACGACGCGTGCCCGGCGGGCGCGCGCTGCATCGAGCCGCCTGGGCGGTGCGCGGCGACCGACGAGTGCACCACGAACGACACCTGCCCCGCCGACCGCCCGCGCTGCCAGGCGGGTCGCTGCATCGAGGACGCGTGCCTCGCAGGATGCCCGCGCGGGACGCTCTGCGTCGAGGGCGCGTGCGTTCCCGAGGGGGCCTGCGGCGGCGGCTGTGAGCGCGGCGCGCGCTGCGTCGTCGAGCTCGATCGTTGCGGCGAGTGCGGCGCCGACGGCAACTGCCCGCAGGGGTCCTACTGCGACACCGACAGCTTCAGTTGCCGCGGTGGCCGACGCGGCGCCGCGTGCGTGCCCTGCGGGCGCGGCGGCGACTGCGGCGACGGCTTCGCGTGCGTCGACGGCTATGGCTTCTGCGCCGCCACGTGCGGCCGCGGTGACAACTGCCCCGACGGCTACGACTGCCAGCAGGGCTACTGCATACCGCAGGAATTCTGCAGTGGTTTCGAGTGCTTCGACGCTTCCCAGTGTGACAGTCAGGTCTGCGCGGCGGGGACCTGCGAGCCCCCCCAGTATTGCAGCGGCTCGGCGGACTGCGCCGGCGATCGGGCCTGCCGGGACGGTCGTTGCGTGCCGCGCGCGGGCACCTGCGCCGATCCCTTCGACTGTGCGCCGGACAGCGTGTGTCTGGGCGGGCAATGCGTGCCCGGTCGGCCCGCCGGCGTCTGCGCGCCCTGTGGCGAGTCGGCCGAGTGCGCGTCGGCGGCCTTCTGCCTCGACGTCGACGGTACCGGCGAGTCGCGCTGTGTCAGCCTGTGCGGTGCCGGCGGCTGCCCCGGGGGCTATGAGTGCTTCGCGCTCAGCGGAGGCCTCGGCGTCTGCCTCGACGCCCAAACCGGGGGCTGCGCGGGGGAGGTCGGGCCGGCGTGCGGGCAGGATCAGTTCGAGCCCAACGACGATCCCGAACGGGCCGTCTTTCTCGCACCCGACGCGCCGCCGATCGAGGCCTGGGTCTGCGTCAACGATGTCGACTGGTTCGCCTTCGAGGCGGGCCCGCGGGGCACGCTCCGAATCGGCGGCAGGGGCGGGCCGCTGTACGTCTCGATCTTCGACCGCAACCTGGGCGGGCTGCGCGACGAGGCGGTGTTCGGCTTCGCGGAGATCGATCTGGCCGGTGTGCAGGCGGGCTTCATCGCGGTCCGCACCGACGAGCCGGGCGACCAGTTCTACGAGTTGAGCGTCGCGTCGGGCCAGCCGAACCCGGCCTGCGCCGACGATGGCTTCGAGGAGAACGACGTGCCCGACCGCGCCACGCGACTCGGGAGCGGCGCCAGCGTCGGCGCGACCGCCTGCCCCGGCGACGCCGATTGGTACCGCCTCGCCGTCGGGCCCGAGCAGCGCGGGCGCGTGGTGATCTCGCCCCAGGGCACGCTGCGCTACCAGGTGCGCCTCGACGGGCAGGTCGTCGACGAGGCCGTGTTCCGTACGCCGACGATCGTGAGCGTGCCGCCGGCGATGGGCGGCGTGAGCCACGTGGGCCTCTGGTGCGAGGACTGCAGAGGGGCGGTGCCCTATCGCCTCGACGTGTCCTTCGACGCGGCCGCCGGCTGCGACGACGACAACCTCGAGCCCAACAACTCGGCCGATGAGGCGTGGCCGCTCGACGTCGCCTTCGACGGACGGCTGACGGTCTGCGCCGACGACGAGGACTGGTTCCAGATCGAGAAGGGGAACCGCGGCTTCGACGTGCGGCTGAGCTTTCGCCACGCGTTGGGCGACATCGACGTGTTCGTCGTGAGCGCGGACGGGGACTTTCAGGCCAGCAGCACGGGCGTCGACGACGCCGAGCGCGTGACCGTGCCCGACGGCGCGCCGCGCGGCGCCTACTGGGTGCAGGTGGTGGTGCTGGGCGCCGCCGCGAACAGCTACCGGTTGCAGGTGGAGCCCCATTGACCGAGGATCGCACGGTCGGCGCGGAACCTACGGGAGGCACGGCTTGACGCAGGACGACATCGAGTACCTGAAGACGCTGCCCCGATTCCGCGGCATCGGCGACACCGAGTTCATGGGGCTGGCGCGGTGCGTCGACGTGCTCGAGCCGATGCGGCCCGGCAAGGTGCTCTTCGAGCAGGGAGATCCGTCCGACGGCGCCTACATCGTCCGCTCCGGGCAGCTGACCGTCGAGGTGTCGATGCCCGACGGCAGCGGGCGTGTGGTGGCGCACCTGGGGCCGGGCACGATGGTCGGCGAGCTTTGCCTGATCGAGGACGCGCCACGCGCGCTGAGGGTCAAGACGGCGGTGCCCACCGTGGTGATGCGCGTCGACCGCGAGCGCTTCGAGGCGCTGCGGCGCAAGGGGCACTCGGGGGCCTACAAGCTGATCCGCAGCATCGCGCTGACCGTGTGCGATCGGCTGCGCAACACCAACATGCAGATCGAGGAGAAGTGGCAGGGGGTCACCGCCTCGAGCACCGAGATGGAGGTCGTGCGCATCAAGCCGCAGGCCGGCGGCGCGGGCGGTGGGCTGAGCGCCTGGGACCGCCTGCGCGGTCTGTTCGGGAGGGACTGAGATGCCGATGGACGCGACGCGGCTGGCGGTCCTGCCGATCTTCGAGAGCCTCGACCTGCGCCAGCGGCAGTCCTTGGCACAGGCGATGACCGAGCGGAGCTACCTGCCGGGTGAGGCGATCTTCGTTCAGGGTGACAAGGCCTGGAGCTGCTTCATCCTGATCGAGGGCAGCGTGACCGTGCGGGGCCGGGCCGGGGAGCAGCG
>CALBMW010001027.1 GCA_937896275.1 uncultured Myxococcales bacterium | reverse complement strand
CTCGGACGCCATCCACGTGCCGGTGCCCGGTCAGGGCGCCGTCGAAATCCGCGCGTTCGGTCGCTTCAGCGTCCGCCTCGTCGACCCGAGCGTCCTCGTGGAGCGCTTCGCCCGCGCTGAGCCGCCTGCCGCCGCCGAGGTGGAGGCGCGGGTCCGTCGCATGTTCGAGGGCCGCTTCGGCGAAGGGCTCAGCCAACTGCCGTTCAGCGACGTCGAGCACCTCATCGCGTCGCTCAACGACTTGGACGCGCTCCGCGACGCCTTGGCGGGTCACCTCAACGAGACGCTGGGTCGCGCCGGCCTGGCGCTTCGCAAGTTCCAGATCGAGAACCTGACCGGGCCCCTCGAGCTGGGCCTCAGGCCGGCCTCGAAGCGCACCCACTCGCTGACCGAGCTGGGGCGCGCCCTCAACCTCACCAGCACCAGCCTGCCCGAGGTGCCATCGACCCAGGGGGAACCCATGTTGGGGCCCTGCATCGACTGCCTCGCGCCGACCCCGCTGGCGGCTCGCTTTTGCGCGACCTGCGGGGCGGCTCAGCGGCGGTCCTGTCCCGGCTGCGGGACGGAGCTCCCCCTGCGCGCCCGCTTCTGCTCGGGCTGCGGACACCGCCTGGTCTCGGACTGAGTCACCCCCGGGCCGTGGCCGGCCAGCTCTCCTTGCGCGCCGCCGCGCCCTTTTGGCATGGTGCCGCGCCTTTGACGACCGGGAGGTGCGCGTGGAGCGTTGGTCGGAACTCGAACTTCATGGCTGGGGCCGCTACCCACGGCTCCGCAGCGCCTGCACCCGGCCCGAGCGGGTGAGCGAGGTGCACGCCGCCCTCGCCGACCGAGGCGCTGATCCCCTCCTGGCTCACGGCCTCGGGCGCAGCTATGGCGACGCGGCCCTGCTCGAGGGCGGCAAGGTCGTGCTGACGCGGCGGCTCGACCGCATGCTCGACTTCGATCCGGCCACGGGCTGGGTGCGCTGCGAGGCGGGCGTCTCGATCGAGGATCTGGTCAACACCTTCCTGCCGCGCGGCTTCTTTCCGCCCGTCGTGCCCGGCACCCAGTTCGTCACCCTCGGCGGCGCCATCGCCAACGACATCCACGGCAAGAACCACCACGTGGACGGCACGTTCTGCGACCACATCCGCCGCGTCGAGCTGCTGACGGCGGCGGGCGCGGTCGTGGTGTGTGACGCGGATCACGAGCCCGAACTCTTCTGGGCGACCGTGGGCGGGCTGGGGCTCACCGGGCTCATCCTGAGCTGCGAGCTGAAGCTGGTGCCCGTCGCGGGTCCCCTCATCGAGATGGAGTCGGTGCGCGTCGAGAACCTGGATCACTTCTTCGCGGTGAGCGCCGAGAGCGCCGCCTTCACCCACACCGTCAGCTGGATTGACTGCGTGGCCCGCGGCAAGAGCATGGGCCGCGGCATCTTCATGCGCGGCCGGCACGCGGCGGCGGGCGCGCAGGCCTCGCCGGGCGTCCTGGGCGGCGTGATCGACGCGGTGTCTCCCCTGATGCAGGTGCCGATGGACGCGCCGAACTGGCTGATGAACAAGCTCACCATGCGCCTGTTCAACGAGGCCTACTATCGCAAGCAGCCGCACGGCACGACCGCCCAGATCTCGCACTACGCGCCCTTCTTCTTCCCGCTCGACTTCGTGCGCGACTGGAACCGCGTCTACGGCGACCGCGGCTTGCTGCAATATCAGCTCGTCGTGCCGCCCGATCCGCAGCACCGCGCCATCCGCCAGGTGTTGGAGGCGATCACCGAGACCGGCATGGGCTCGTTTCTGGCCGTCATCAAGGAGTTCGGCGACCGCGCGCACCCCGGGCTGAGCTTTCCCCAGCCCGGCGTCACGCTGGCGCTCGACTTTCCGAACCACGGTCGGCCCCTGCTCGACCTGCTCGACCGCCTCGACCGCGTCGTCCTGGACGCGGGCGGCCGCGTGTACCTGGGCAAGGACGCCCGCCTGAGCCGCGCGGCCTTCGAGCAGATGTACCCCGATCTCGATCGGTGGCGCGGGGTGCGGGATCGCTGGGATCCGCAGCACGTCTTCCAGTCGTCGCTGGGGCGGCGCCTGGGCCTCTCGGGGGTGCGTCGATGAGCGTCCTGATCCTCGGCGCGACCTCGCGCATCGCCCAACAGCTGGCCCACCGCTTCGGCGAGGCAGGCCACGCCATTTTCGTGGCCGCCCGTGACGCCGACGAGGCCGCCCGCATCGCCGCGGACGTCGCCGTCCGGTATCGCGTGCCGACCGCGAGCGCCGGCTTCGACGCCCGCGCGTTCGAGGGCCACCCGGCCTTCGTGGCCGACGTCGAGGCTCAGCTCGGCGCCCTGGAGGTGGCGATCATCGCCTTCGGGGACATGGGCGCCGGCCCCACCGCGG
This sequence comes from uncultured Myxococcales bacterium, assembly GCA_937896275.1. Classification (GTDB taxonomy): domain Bacteria; phylum Myxococcota_A; class Bradymonadia; order UBA7976; family UBA1532; genus JACKDN01. The sequence continues at coordinate 7,338 of CALBMW010001027.1, read as the reverse complement.
ACTTCGCCGACGCCCACCGCGTGATCGACGTGAACTTCACCGGCGCGGCGTCCATCGCCGAGGCGGTCGCGACCGTGATGGAGGCGCGCGGGGACGGCTCGATCATCGGCCTCACCTCCGTCGCCGGCGACCGCGGTCGGCAGAGCAACTACGTCTACGGCAGCGCCAAGGGGGCCTTCGGGCTGTACCTGCAGGGACTTCGCAACCGCCTGTTTTCAAAGGGGGTTCACGTGATGACGGTGAAGCTGGGCTTCGTCGACACGCGCATGACCTTCGGCATGGAGACCGGCCTGCCCGTCGCGTCGCCCGAGGCGGTCAGCCGTGCGCTGTTCCGGGCCTGGGAGCGCCGAGAGGACGCGCTCTACTACCCGCGCTTCTGGGGCGGCATCATGGGGGTCATCAAGGCGATCCCCGAGCGTATCTTCAAGCGCCTGAGCCTCTGACTCGACGCTACCGGCAGGTGATCGCCGCGAAGGCGTGAGCGCCCTTCTCGGCGAGCTTGCCGCGCAGCGCCCGGGCGGTGGCCTCGTCCGCGCGGGGCCAGTCGGGGCCGCCACCGTGGACCAGATCGGGCATGCCGACGAAGCGCATCACCTGCCGGCCGGAGCGGGCGTCGACGACGCTCAGCTCGAGGCCGAGGTAGCGCCACTTCAGGCCGCGCTCCTCGTGATCGCGCTGTCGCAGGCGCAGGGTGGCCAGGGCGACGGGCGCGTCGGGTGGGAGCTCCGCGCCGCCCGCCCCACGGCCCTCCTCGATGAACCGGCAGCCGCGGGCCTGGAGTTGGCGACCGATCTCGCCCGCCGCCGCGCGCCGCAGGGGCTCGGACACCTCACTGTCCCGCAGGGGCTCGGAGACCTCACTGTCGACGCGCAACCGAATCTCGGCCCGCGCCCTGACCGCCGAGGCCTCGCGCTCCAGCACCATGGCCTCGGCGGGGCCGGTCGCGTCTGCGTCGCGGCCGAGGGCCTCGATCACCCGACCCTTGCGCCGCATCGACGCGAGCACCTCGCCCGGTGCGTGGGCGGTGCTGAGCAAGACCGCCGTGTCGAGGGTGGCGATGGCCTCTCTGACCGTAGGCTCGAGCGTCGCGAGGCGCTCCCGATCGGCCTCGAGCTCGGCGCGGTAGACCTTCGCCGCGTCGTCCCGGTCGAGCACCACGCGCGCCACGAAGCCGCCCGGCCGCTCGGCCGCGCCGATCGTGCGCATGAGCTCGGCGTGCTCGAAGCTGCTGGTGGTGCGCACGCGCAGGCGGGCCTCGGCGGAGGCCTCGCCGTTGATCTCGGATTGGGTGCCCTCGACTTCGCTCTCGACGCGCGCCGTGATCTGCTCGCTGACGGCGCGGCGCGCGTCCTGGACGGCCTCGGCCAGCGTCGGACCGAAGCCGTCGCCCACCATGGTGCCCGGCGGCGCCGGCGGCAGCGCCAACTCGGCCTCGGCGAGCTGCGTCGACAGCTCGGTGGGGTCCACGCGGCGCGCCACCGGCGCGGCACCACAAGCGGTCAGGAGCACGATCGACGGCAGGAGGTGACATGGACGCATGGGGCTCACCGTGGGGCTTTCGACATCGGGACATCCTGACGCTGGGCTGCATCATCGCCCGGATCGGCGTAGAGTGGGCGCAACGGTTTTCGACCATTGCGCCGAAAGGGCCGCTGCGGGCTACGATGGCAAGGGCTGAACATTCACGGTGCTCGTTCGGTGCGCCGCTGCAGACTTCTCGTCGCGGCCCCGAATACGCACCGTTGCACCGCGTCGGTGGCCGCGGCTTTCGCCCGTCGCAGGGTGTGAGTCTGCACCTCGCGGTCGGCCCGCGGCGCGAATCCGGCCGGCAACTTGCAGTCGGCCGGCAACTTGCAGTCGGCCGGCACCTTGCAGTCGGCCGGCACCTTGCAGTCGGCCGGCAACTTGCAGTCGGCCATTTTCGGTAGGAGGCCAAGCGTGAGAGTCCTCTCGATCATTCTCGTCGCGGTCCTCGGCGCGGGCGTCACGCTGGGCCTCACCGCCTGCGGCGGAGCCGATCCAGGCGTCGACAAGGACAGCATCCGGCGCAACGCCGACGACGCAGACCGCGACCTGGACCGTGAATCTCAGAAACACCGTGAAGACCAGTAGCCACCAGGAGTTGCCGACCATGTTCACACGGACCCTGCGCATCGTTCCCGCCCTGCTCTTCGCCCTCGCCGCCGGCGGCATGACCGTCGCCTGCGGTGGCGACCAGATCAAGGGCGAAGGCAGCCACGACGACCGCCCCAAGTGGGTCGACGCGGGCGGAAGCGCTTTCAAGGACAAGGCCTTCTACGGCGTCGGGGTGGCGAGCAACATCAGCTCGGTCGGCCTTCGGCGCAGCACCGCCGACGCTCAGGCCCGCGCCGAGCTGGCCAAGATCTTCACGAGCCGCGTGCTCAACCTAGTCAAGAACTACGAGGGCAGCACCAACGACGGCAGCAAGGAGGCCGCCGAGGCCCACCGGCAAGAGGCCACCAAGGTGTTCACCGAGATGGAGTTGGCCGGCGTCGAGATCGTCGACCGCTTCTTCGACCTCGAGCAGAAGACGCAGTACAGCCTCGCGCGCCTCGATCCCGACGCCTTCGAGGGTCAGCTCGAGCGCCTCGACCGCCTCGGCGCCCGCAGCAAGGAGATTATCCGCGCCAACGCCCGGAAGGCCTTCGACGAGCTCGACGCCGAGTCCGCGCGCCGCGCCGCCGCCGACTCGCAGTAGCGCCCCCGCGCCCCCAGGCCGAGCCATCCGCGCGCCTTCCTCGGCCGGGGTTTACCCTTTGGCCGTTTCGCGCTAAGCATGCGCCTTCGAACCCCGAGGGCCGCATGCTCCCGCCCACCCAGGCTCCGACCGGCCCGCATCGACCCGCGCGGCGCACGCCCCAGGCTCACCGTTGAGCGGTCGCCGCGTGCTGCACGTCGCCAGCGAGGTCTCACCCTACAGCGCCACCGGCGGCCTGGGGCTGGTCACCGCGGCCCTGCCCCGCGCGCAGCGCGCATCGGGCCTCGACGCGACCCTCATCACGCCGCTCTACCGCTTCGTCGATCGCGCCGGGCTGGTGCGCGGCGCGCCCACGCCCGAGATCCGGCTCGACGGTGAGACCTGGCATGGTCGCTTCTGGGCCACGCCCGACGGCACCCACCTCTTCGTCGACCTGCCGCAGCTCTTCGACCGCCCCCACGCCTATGGCCCACCGGGCCACGGCTACGCCGACAACCCCTTGCGTTTCGCGGTCTTCTGCCGCGTGGTCGCGCACCTGAGCGGCCAGTACGACCTGTTCCACCTGCACGATTGGCAGGCCGCGCTCACCGCCATGTACCTGGGGGGCGCGCGGCCGACGGTGCTCACGATCCACAACCTGGCCTATCAGGGGGTGTGCGAGTTCCACTGGGCGGATCGGCTGGGCATCCCGGGGCCGCTGCGCACCTTCGAGGGCGTCGAGTACCACGGGCGCATCAACCTGCTGAAGGCGGGGCTGGTGCTGGCCGACCGGCTCACGACGGTGAGCCCCCGCTACGCGCTCGAGATCCAGCACGAGCCCGGGGGCGCCGGGCTCTCGGGCGTCCTGCGGCACCGCCGCACCCGGTTGAGCGGGGTCCTGAACGGGCTGGACCACGACGACTGGAACCCGATCACCGATCCGGCGCTCCCCGCGGCCTTCGGCGCGGATCGGCTCGAGGGGCGGGCGACCTGCGGCGCGGCGCTGCGGGCCGAGTTGGGCCTCGACGAGGGGGTGTTGTTCGGCGTGGTTTCGCGCGCGACGCCCCAGAAGGGGCTGGATCTGCTGGCCCCGCTCTTCGGGCCGCTGGTGCGCGCCGGCGCCCGCTTCGCGCTGATGCTGGACGGCGAGCCGGCGGTCATCGGGCCCCTGCAGGCGGCCGCCGACCTGCACCCGCGAGGGGTGGCGCTGGTGCCTCGCTTCGACCCGGCCCTGGCACGCCGCATCTACGGCGGCGCCGACTTCGTGGTGGTGCCCAGCCGGTTCGAACCCTGCGGCATGGCTCAGCTCATGGCCATGCGCTACGGCGCGGTGCCCGTGGTGCGGCTGACCGGCGGGCTGGCCGACACGGTGCTCGAGGGTGAGACCGGGCTGACCTTCTTCGATCCGACCGTCAGCGACCTCGAGCAGGTGCTTCGGCGGGCGATGGCCCTCTTCGACGACGCCCCGGGCTACGCCGCGCTGCGGGCGCGGTCGATGGCGGGCGACTGGTCCTGGCGCGGGCCGACGGCCGCCTACGCCACGCTCTACGAAGCGCTGATGAACGGAGCTCGACGGTGACCCGACGGCAGATCATCGATGACCGACTCGCCGCGCTCGAGCAGCGCGCCAGAGAGGGCGGCGGCCTTGCGCGCATCGAGCGGCAGCACGCGCAGGGCAAGCTGACGGCGCGGGAGCGCATCGACGCGCTGCTGGATCCGGGCAGCTTCGAGGAGTTCGATCAGCTCAAGACCCACCGCTGCACGCACTTCGGCATGGAGAAGCAGCGCTTCCCGGGCGACGGCGTGGTCACCGGCCACGGCACCGTCGAGGGGCGGCGGATCTTCGTCTTCGCGCAGGACTTCACGGTCTTCGGCGGCTCGCTGTCCGGCGCCTACGCCGAGAAGATCTGCAAGATCATGGACAAGGCGATGCAGGTCGGCGCGCCGATCATCGGCCTCAACGACTCGGGCGGCGCGCGCATCCAGGAGGGCGTCGAGTCGCTGGCGGGCTACGCCGACATCTTCCTGCGCAACACGCTGGCGTCGGGGCGGGTGCCCCAGATCTCGGCCATCATGGGGCCCTGCGCGGGCGGCGCGGTCTACAGCCCGGCCATCACCGACTTCACGCTGATGGTCGAGGGCACCAGCTACATGTTCATCACCGGGCCGGACGTAATCCGGTCGGTGACGCACGAGGAGGTCACGCAAGAGGACCTGGGCGGAGCCCACACCCACGCCACCAAGAGCGGGGTGTCCCACCTCACCGCGCCCGACGAGCTGGCGTGCCTCGAGATGGTGCGCGAGATGCTGTCCTTCATGCCGTCGAGCAACGCGTGCGGCGCGCCCTTCGTGGCCACCGACGATCCGCACGACCGGCTCGCGCCCGAGCTTGACACGCTGGTGCCCGACAACCCCAACAAGCCCTACGACATCAAGCAGGTCATCGAGGCGGTGGCCGACGACCACTACTTCTTCGAGATCCAGCCCGACTACGCCATGAACATGGTGATCGGCTTCGCGCGGCTCGGTGGGCGAAGCGTGGGCGTCGTGGCCAACCAGCCGATGGTGCTGGCGGGCTGCCTCGACATCGGCGCGAGCGTGAAGGCGGCGCGCTTCGTGCGTTTCTGCGACGCCTTCAACATTCCGCTCGTGACGCTGGTGGACGTGCCGGGCTTCCTGCCGGGGACCGATCAGGAGTGGAACGGCATCATCAAGCACGGCGCGAAGCTGCTCTACGCCTTCGCCGAGGCGACCGTGCCCAAGGTGACGCTCATCACCCGCAAGGCCTACGGCGGGGCCTACGACGTGATGGCGAGCAAGCACATCCGGGCCGACGTGAACTTCGCCTACCCGACCGCCGAGATCGCCGTGATGGGGCCGGACGGGGCGGTGAACATCATCCATCGGCGGACGCTGGCCCAGGCGAAGGACGTCGAGGCCACGCGGGCGGCGTTGGTCGACGACTACCGGGACACCTTCGCCAACCCCTTCCGGGCTGCGGAGTTGGGCTACATCGACGCGATCATCCACCCGCGCGACACCCGGCTCCGGCTGATTCGCAGCCTCGACATGCTGCAGGACAAGGTCGACACCAACCCGCCCAAGAAGCACGGGAACATCCCGCTCTGATCTGACGGCGCCCGCTTCACGACTCCGCGGGCGTCGCCTCGGCCGCGGCCACCGCCACCGCCTCGTCGTAGGCCTTGCGCTCCCGCGCCTCGGCCTTCTTGCTGAGCGCGCCGAGCACGTCGAGCGCGTGCTTGATCCGGGCGCGGGTCAGGTCGCGACCCAAGACCTCCATCGACTGAAACAGCGGCGTGGACGAAGGCTTGCCGGTCAGCGCCACGAAGAAGGGCGCCAGGTAGTCGCGCAGCTTCAGGCCCAGCATGTCGGCGGTCGCGCGCAGGGTGGCGTCCAGATCGGCGTCGGTCCAGCGCGGCATGCCGTCCAGGCGCCAGAGCGTCCAAGTGAAGATGCGGCGCACGTCGTCCGGCTCGAGCTTCTTGACCGCCAGATCCTCGGGCTTCAGGTCGATGAGCCCGTCGAGGAAGAAGCCGGCCAGGCCGTTGAGCTGGCTGAGGCGCTCGACGCGCTCGCGCACCAGCGGCACCACGCGGCCCAGGTAGGCCTCGTTGAACGCCCAGCGCTTCACGCGATCGACGAAGCCGGCGTCGTCGAGATCCTCGCGGATCCAGCGGCCGTTGAGCCAGTCGAGCTTCACGACGTCGAAGACCGGCCCGCCGGGCGAGACGCGCGCCAGGTCGAAGGCCTCGACCATCGCCTCGAGGGTGAACTTCTCGGCCGCGTCGGGCATCGAGAAGGCCATGCGCCCCAGGTAGTTGAGCAGCGCCTCGGGCAGATAACCCATGCGCTCGTAGTACAGGATGCTCGTCGGGTTCTTGCGCTTGCTCAGCTTGCTCTTGTCGGGGTTTCGCAGGAGCGGCAGGTGGCACAGGACCGGGGGCTGCCAGCCGAAGGCCTCGTAGAGCCGAAGGTGCTTGGGGGCCGAGCTGATCCACTCCTCGCCGCGCAGCACGTGGGTGATGCGCATCAGGTGATCGTCGACGACGTTGGCCAGGTGGTAGGTCGGCATGCCGTCCGACTTCATCAGCACCTGCAAGTCGACCTCGGCCCAGGCGATCTCGATGGGGCCGCGCAGCACGTCCTCGATGACGCAGACGCCGTCGCGCGGGACCTTCAGGCGCACCACGTGGGGTTCGCCGGCGGCCGCGCGGCGGGCGACCTCGGTGGGGCCTTTGTGCAGGCAGTGCCCGTCATAGCCCAGGGCGCCGCCGCCGCCTGCCATCTGCTGGCGCCGCAGATCGGCGAGCCGCTCGGTGGTGCAAAAGCAGCGGAAGGCCTCGCCCTTCTCGAGCAGCAAGTCGGCGTGCTGCTTGTAGATTTCGCTGCGTTCGCTCTGGCGGTAGGGGCCGTGCGGGCCGCCGACGTCGGGGCCCTCGTCCCACGTGAGGCCCGTCCAGCGCAGGGCGTCGAGGATCGTCTGCTCGGACTCGGCCGTGCTGCGGGCGCGGTCCGTGTCCTCGATGCGCAGGATGAACTGGCCGCCGTTCTTCTTGGCGAAGCAGTAGTTGAAGAGGGCGACGTAGGCCGTGCCCACGTGGGGATCGCCGGTGGGCGAG
>CALBMW010001026.1 GCA_937896275.1 uncultured Myxococcales bacterium | reverse complement strand
TCTCGAGCAGCCGGTCGCTGAAGTCGTTGGGATAGGGTGAGGTGTACCGGATTCGGTGCAGCCCCTCGACCTCGTGGACCGCCCGCAGCAGATCGGCGAAGTCGTGGCCGCGCTCGTAGTAGCTCGACACGGTCTGGCCCAGCAGCGTCACCTCGCGGAAGCCCTGCTCGGCCATCTCGCGGGCCTGTCGGACGACCTCCGCGGGCGGCAGGCTACGCTCTCTGCCTCGGACGAAGGGCACGATGCAGAAGCTGCAGAACTTGTCGCAGCCGCGCTGAACCGTGATCCACCCCGAAACGCCCACCACGCGGTCGAGTTGGGCGTCGTCGTAGGTCTCTTGCCGGTCGAGGCGCACATCGATGAAGGGCTCGTGGTCCCCTTCGGCCTGCGCCTGCGCCACCAGATCCGGCAGCCGCCGGTAGGCGTCCGGGCCGATGACGAGGTCGACGTAAGGCGCGCGCCGCACGATGTCGCCCCGCATTCGCTCCGCCATGCAGCCCGTGACGCCCAGCAGCACGTCGGGTCGCCGAGCCTTGAGCGACTTGAGCCAGCCGAGGCGGCCGAAGACCCTCTCCTCGGCCCGCTCGCGCACCGCGCACGTGTTCAGCAGGACCACGTCGGCCTCGTCCGCGGACACCGCCACGGACCAGCCCTGATGCCGCAGCAGGCCGAACATCAGCTCGGTGTCGGCCTCGTTCATCTGGCAGCCGTAGGTCTCGATGAAGACGCGTCGTTGCATGAGGACCCCGGCGGCAGGCGAAAAGGGTCGGAACGCTAGCGACTGCGGCCACGATCGTCAAGGTGGCGCCGCCGAGATCACCTGTGCCATAACGTGACGCCCACCACGCGTGAAGCCAGGAATCGGAATGACCCCCCCCGACCCACCGGACCGCACGGACCGCACAGCAGAGCTGCTGACCGGCATGGTGCCGGTGCTGGGGGCCGCCGATCCCAACGCGCTGCTCGACGAAGCCCTCGCGGCGGTCATCGCCTTTACGGCGGCCGAGCGTGGCTTCGTGCTGCTCCGCGAGCAGAGCGGCCGACCGCGCGTGCGCGCCGCGCGCGCCCTCGACCGTGACACCGTGCGCGGCGACGGCTTCCGCCGCGTGCGGCGGATCGCCGAGTATGTGCTGAGCGAGGGAGAGTCCTTCCTCAGCACGTCGCTGACAGACGACCCGCGATTCCGAGGCGACGAGTCCGACCTCGACGCGCCGCGCTCCGTGATGGTGTTGCCGCTCCATCGGGGCGCAGGCGTCGCGGGTGCCGTCTACGTGGACCGGCGCTGCGACGCCCCGGAGGGGCCCCTCGCCGCCGAGGACGTGCCCCTCGCGGAGCGCTTCGCCCAGACGACCGCCGCCGCGCTCGAGTTGCACCAGCGCCTGCGGAAGCTGCGCGTGACGAGCGACGAGCTTCGCCTCGCCAACATGACCCTCGAGCGCACCATGTCCTCGCTGCAGGAGGACGTGGCGGCGAAGTCCGTCGAGTTGGCGCAGGCGGAGCGCGACCTCGACTCCACGCAGCGCGCCCTTGGGCTCAAGTACACGTTCAACAACATCATCGGCCGCAGCCCGGAGATGGGCCGGATCTTCTCGGTGCTCAATCAGGTGATGGACTACCCGGTGCCCGTCCTCATCAGCGGCGAGAGCGGCACCGGCAAGGAGCTCATCGCCCGCGCCCTGCACCACGGCGGCCCCCGCTGCAAAGAGCCCTTCATGGCGATCAACTGCGCCGCCATCCCCGAGAACCTGCTCGAGAGCGAACTCTTCGGCTTCAAGCGGGGCGCCTTCACCGGCGCCAACGTGGCCAAGGAGGGCCTCTTTCGCGCCGCGCGCCAAGGCACGGTCTTCCTCGACGAGATTGGTGAGATGCCGCTCTCCGTTCAGGCGAAGCTGCTGCGCGTGCTCCAGGAGAAGGAGGTACGCCCCATCGGCGGACACGAGTCCGAGCCGATCGCGGCGCGCATCGTGGCGGCCAGCAACCGCAACCTGCGGGAAGAGGTCGCCGCCGGCCGGTTCCGGGAAGACCTCTACTATCGGCTCAATGTCGTCGAGGTGACGGTGCCGCCGCTGCGGCATCGGGTCGAGGACATCCCCGCGCTGGCCAATCACTTCCTCGAGCGCGTTTCGGCCGACATCGGCCTGCCCCACAAGCGCCTCAGCCGCGCCGCCATGCAGCGCCTCATGCAGGCCCCCTGGCCGGGCAATGTCCGGCAGCTCGAGAACGCGATCAAGTCGTCCGCCATCCTGTCTCGAGGAGACGTGGTGTCAGCCGAAGAGCTGCGGCTGCCCGACGCGCTGGTGACGCCCGCGCGGGAGCGGCCCGCGCCGCCGACGACCCCTGCACCTCCGCCGGTCCCCAGCCACGCCGCGAGCGCGTCGGCCTCGTCCTCGGGCAGCTTCTCGGACCAGTCGTCGGGGCCCGCCGGCTGGACGCTGGGTGGCGGCTCGTCATCTCCTCAGTCCAGCAGCCCAGGGATTCGCAACCGCGCCGACTGGGAGGCCCACGACAAGCAGCGCATCCTCGACACGCTCGTCGAGTGTCAGTGGAACAAGACCAAGGCGGCCGAGCTCCTGCAGATCTCGCGACGAAACCTCTATCGCAAGCTCTCGCGCTATGGCATCGAAGGGGCCGACTGACGCCACCCGCGGCTCGTCCCGCCGTCGCGCGCGTGCAGCTTGGACGCGTGATCGAATCCTCGGCCATCAGGAGTCTCGCCGAATGAAGGTCCTGGTGACCGGCGCCAACGGATTCGTCGGGCGGCACGTGTGCGCGACGCTCGGCGCTCGCGACTACGTGGTCCGCGCGCTGGTGCGTCCCGGCGCCCGCGTGGCGACCATCGAGCGATCCGGAATCGAGATCGTGCACGGGGACGTCACCGTCCCGGAGTCCCTCGCCCGCGCCATCGACGGGGTCGACGCGGTCGTGCACCTGGCGGGGGTGACCCGCGCGAGCCGCGACTCGACCTTCGTTCGCGTCAACGTCGACGGCACCCGCCACCTGGCCGACGCGTGTCGGGGCCGCGGCGTCCGGCGTCTGGTGTTCATGAGCGCCCTCGCCGCCCAGGGGCCATCGGCCAAGGGGACGCCCCACGTGCATCCCGGCTGTGAGGCGCCGATCGACGCCTACGGGCGCAGCAAGCTCGCAGCCGAGCGTTTGTTGGCGGATCGCGGGGCCGACGTCCCCACGACCGTCCTGCGCCCCGCGTTGCTGTATGGCCCCGGCGCGCGCGCCGTCCTGGAGTTGGCGCGCGTCGTGCGGCGGCGGATCGCGCCGTCCGTGCCCGGGATGGAGCTGTCGCTGCTCCACGTGGATGATCTGGCGCAGGCGACGCTTGACGTGCTGGAACGACCCGACGCCCCCTTCGGCCCCTATTTCTTGAGCGACGGGGCGCCGGTAGCGCTCGAGGCGCTGGTGGCGCGGCTCGAGCGGCTGGTCGCGCCGGCGTCGGTGCTGCGCATCCCCGTCGCCCGCGCCCTCGCCAACGCGCTGGCGCCCGCGGCCGAGCGATTCGTCGCGCTCACGGGCTTCGGCCTCGGCGTCGCGCGCGCCGTGCGCGAGATGGGCGGCGCGAGCTGGACCTGCATGCCCGACGAGGCCAGGCGGGACCTGGGCTTCGAGCCCCAGGTGGATCTGGACACGGGCCTGGCAGAGACGATCGCGTGGTTCCGCGCCGAGGGCCTGCTTCGCGGCTGACGGCGCAGGCGGCGCAGGCG
>CALBMW010001025.1 GCA_937896275.1 uncultured Myxococcales bacterium | reverse complement strand
CGCGTCGGGCTCCTGGATGCCCACGCCGATGAAGCTGAGCGCCACCTCGCCCAGGATGTAGTAGGGCACCGCGAGCGTGGCGGTGACGATGACGAAGCTGAGCGTGTTGGGCAGGATGTGCCGCGCGACGATGCGCAGGCGGCTCAGGCCCAGGGCCTCGGCCGCGGTGACGTACTCGTTCTCCTTGATCGCCAGCACCATGCCACGAATGACGCGCGCGTTGGCCGCCCAGCCGATGAAGGCCAGCACCAACACCATGATGAAGTAGGACTGGGTGCTCGACATGCCCTGGCCGAAGGCCTGCCGCACGGTGAGGATCATGTAGAGCCCTGGCACGGCGAGGATGACCTCGACGACGCGCATGAGGATGAAGTCCGTCTTGCCGCCGAAGTAGCCGGCGACGCCCCCGATGAGCATGCCCAGGCTCATGCTGATCAGGATGCCGATGATGCCCACCGAGAGGCTGACGCGGCTGCCATAGAGGATGCGTGTGTAGAGGTCGCGCCCATAGCGATCGCTGCCGAACAGGAACACGGGGTGGTCCGCGTCGGCGCTGCCGAACAAGTGCAGATCGACTTCGACGAGGCCCAACAGCGAGTACCTGTCGCCGCGCACGAGGAAGTCGATCTCGCGGATCACGGTGCGGTCCTGCTCGTACTCGGCGAGGAAGTCGTCGACGCGGCGCTCGCCATAGACGAAGGGCCCGTGGAAGGTGCCCTGATCGTCCCACAGGTGCAGATCCATGAGCTGTGGCGGGTGCCAGTTGTCCTCGCGGAACTGCCGCGTGTCGTTATAGGGCGCGAGGAAGCCGGCGAAGATGGCGCCCACGTAGAGCACCGCCAGCACCAACAGACCGGCCATGGCCATGCGGTTGGCCCGCAACTTGGCCCACATGATCTGCCAGGGCGAGCGATGTTTCTGCGCCATGAGCTTCTCGGGGCCCCTACTCGAGCCGGATGCGGGGGTCGATGAAGGCCAGCATCAGATCGGCGATCAAGTTGCCGGCGACCAGCATCGTGGCCGCCATGATCACCGACGCCATCACGACCGGCTCGTCCTGCGCGAACACGGCGTCCACCGTGAGGCGGGCGAGCCCCGGCCAGGCGAACACGATCTCGACCAGGAAGGACCCGGCCAGCAGCGAGGCGAGGCTGTACCCGAAGAGGGTGACGAGCGGGTTCACCGCGTTGCCGAAGGCGTGCTTGTAGACGACCTGCCAGTGGGCCAGGCCCTTGGCGCGCGCGGTGCGCACGAAGTCCTTGCTGAGCGTCTCGACCATCTCGGCCCGCATCTGCCGCATGTACGACGCCATCTGGGTGGTGCCGATGACCAGCGAAGGCAGGACGAGGTGGTGGCACACGTCCAGGAACTGCTCCCACGATGTCATGGTGTCCCAGTAGATCTGGTCGCGCATGCCGCCCACCGGGAACCACTTGGTCACGGCGGCCAGCATCACCATCAACAGCGAGAAGAAGACCCGCGGGATGGACAGGCCGATGAACGAGATGAAGCCGACGACCCGGTCGATGGCCTTGCCCTGATGGACGCCGGCCAGGACGCCCAGCGGCAGGGCCAGCCCCCAGGCCAGGATGAGCGAGGCGAGCGAGAGCATCAGCGTGTTGAGGAGCCGCTCGGTGATCAGGTCGAAGACCGGCACGTCGAAACGGAAGCTGTGCCCGAAGTCCAGTTGCACGGCGTTGACCAGCCAGTGCCAGTAGCGCACCAGCATGCCACCGTCGAGGCCGTACTGCGCGCGGAGCTGCGCCATGTACTCCGCGGTGATGGTGGGATCCTCCTCGAGCCGCGTGAAATAGTCACCCGGCGCCAGGTACAGCAGCCCATAGGTCAGGAAGCTGACGGCGAGGAGCAGCGGAGGGACGGCCAGGAAGCGGCGGGCGATGTAGGTCCACATCGGGTGGTCAGCGTCCGTGCAGCGGTCGGTCCGAGGGCGCGCGGACGACGCCGGCGTCGGCCGACGGGACGGCGCTGCGAGACGGGGAGCGCCCCTGTGGAGAAGCGTTCAAAGGCTCAACGCTCCTTCGGCGTCTTGAAGTACAGGGACTCGGCGTTCCAGAACAGCTCGGGGCGCAGGCCCGCGGGCTTGAAGTTGCCCAGGTTCTTGCGGCCGGCGAAGGCCGCGTTGGCGACGACCAGCTGAATCTGGGGCTGCCAGTCGCTGAAGAGCACCTGCAACTCGTCGTTGTACTTCGCCCGCTCGGCATAGTCGAAGGCGCCGATGTTCGAGTAGAGCAAGGTGTCCATCCGGGCCTCCCACTCCGTCGCGGGCGCAGGCTGCGCGGGATTCCAGCCATGGTTGCGACCGCTCGACAGGACCACGTTCTTGGACTGGGCGGGATCGGGCGGGATGGCGCTGCCCCAGCCAAGGAGCACCGCGTCGAAGTTGCGCAGATCGCTGAGCGAGCTGACGACGTCGTTGAACGGCACCGGGCGGATGTGCGCCGTGATGCCGAGCTTCCGCAGATCCTCCTGAATGACGTTGAGCATGGCGATGCGGGTCGAGTTCTCGGAGTTGGTGATCATCACGAACTCGACCTTGTTGCCCTCGGGATCGAAGAGCACGCCGTCGCGCGTCTCATAGCGCTCGGACTTGAGCATCGCGCGCGCCTTGTTCAGGTCGTAGGCGTACTTGATCACCTTGTCGGACGCAGACCACTTCACGTTGGCCGGCGAATAGAAGGACCAGAGCGGCTGACCGCGGCCGTTGAGCACGGTGCGCACGATGCCGTCGCGGTCGATCGCGTGGCTGATGGCCTTGCGGAAGTTCTTGTTCTGAAACCACTTCTGCTTCATCGGGTCGACGAAGGGCTTGCCGTCCTTCCCGCTGCGCGCGTCGAGGTTGAACATGATGTAGTTGGTGCTGAAGGACGGGCCGAGGTCCTTCACGACGTAGTCCGCCTTGGCCTCGCGGCGCTTGAGGGCGTCGAAGTCCTCGGGCCGCACGGTGAGCATGTCGGTCTTGCCCTCGCGGAAGCGCAGCAGGGTCGCGTTGAAGTCCGGGACGATGAGGAACATCAGGCTGTCGAGGTAGGGCAGCCGGTTGCCGTCGCGGTCGACCTTCCAATAGTTGGGGTTGCGCTCGAAGACGACGCTCTCGGCGTCCTTGAAGTCCCTGAGCACGAAGGGCCCCGAGCCGACGAGATCCTTCGGATCGACCTGAATGGTCATCGTCTTGGAGAACTCGCCCGCCTCGTAGGACGCCTGCCACTTGTGCTTCGGTACGACGTAGATCGAGCCCACGTTGACGTGGAAGAGCACGTCGGGGTGCGTCAGCTTGAAGCGGAAGACGCGGTCGTCGACCTTCTCGAAGGTGGGGAAGATGGGCTTGCCGTCGGGGTGGGTGCCCTGCTTGAACAGATCCTTCACCGACATCGCGATCTTGGGATCGATGATGACGCCGTAGCTGAACGCGAAGTCGTCCGTGGTGAGGGGGGTGCCATCGGACCAGCGCAGCCCCTCGCGCAGGGTGAAGGTGTAGGTGAGCCCATCCGCGCTGCGCTCGTACTTCTCGCAGAGCGAGGGCTCGTCCTCCTGCTTCAGCCGGTGGTAGTCGTAGCAGGTCGCGAAGAGCAGGCTGGCGATGTCCATCGACGGCACGTCGTTGGAGAGCATCGGGTTGAAGGTCTTGGGGTTGCCGGGCATGGCCAGGACCAGGCGGCCGCCATACTTGCCGACCTCCATGTCCTCGATCTTCATCGCGCCCTTGGGCGCCTCGCCGGCGAAGGCCGGGTTGGGGCGGCCGATGGCCGTCTGCGCCCCCGGTCCGGCGCCCCCGCCGTTGTCGTTCTTCTTGCCGCAGCCCGAGGTGAGCATGGGCACGAGCGTGGCGAGGACGATCAAACCGGACAGCTTGCGCACGATAGGGGCTCCCGACTGCTGCGATCGCGCCCACGGGGGCGCCCACGGGGGCGGCCAACGGGCAGGACGCTTCTAGCGCGGCTGAGGGCCGAGCGCAACGACAGGTGGTGACGGGGGGCGCGCCGTGGGCGATGATGCGCGGCTCGCGGACGAGGGTCGAGGCAGGGGACCGATGCGCTACTGGCTGATGAAGACCGAGCCCAACGAGTTCTCGATCGACGATCTCGAGCGCCAGGGGCACCCCGAGCCCTGGGATGGCGTGCGCAACTACACCGCGCGCAATTTCATGCGCGACAAGATGCGCGTCGGCGATCAGGTGCTGTTCTATCACTCCAACGCGGAGCCCTCGGGCGTGGCGGGCGTCGCCGAGATCAAGAAGCGCGGCTACCCCGATCCGACCGCCTTCGATTCAGCCGACAAGCACTTCGACCCGAAGAGCAAACCCGAGGCGCCGGCCTGGTATCTGGTCGAGGTCGGCTTCGTGGAGCGCTTCGCCCGCTTCGTGTCGCTGGCCGAGGTCAAGGCGAACCGCAAGTTGAGGAGCATGGCGGTGGTGCAGCGCGGGCAGCGCCTCAGCGTGCAGCCCGTGGCGCCGCGGCACTTCGCCGAGGTTGTGCGGATGGGGCGCGGTGAGGCGCCGGCCGACGAATGACCCAGCTGACGCTGCTGCCCCTGGGGCCCATCGACGCCGCCGTGCAGCGCCTGGGGGGCGAGGCCGCCACCGAGAGGCTGGACGCCGCAGTATTGCTGAGTGATCTCATCGACTTGCGGGGCAGCGTGATCCTGGCCGAGGCGCTGGCGTGCGTGGATCAGGTGACCGAGCCCACGCACCCGCTGCCCGCGGCCGAGGTGCGCGCCCGGGTGAGCGAGGCGGTGCAGCAGGTCGAGGAGCGGCTGGCCGATGCCTTCGAGCACGCCTTCAAGCCGCGCTATCGTCTGCCCACGGCGGCCCGCGCGCAGCAGGTGCTGGTGCAGACGGGTGTGATCGCGGCGCCCAAGGGGGCGGCCCTGAAGACGGCAACCCGCACGCTGTGGGCCCCCTACTCCGAGTTCCTGGACACGCACCTCAAGCGGGCCCGCTTCGCGCTGCGGGATCTGCGGGTCGAGGTGGCCGCGACGCTGCCCCGGGTGAGCGCGGACGCGGCCCGATTGGAGCGGCTGGACGCGGCGCTGATGCAGGGCGCGCGCGCGGGCATCGAGGGGCTGGTGCAGCGGGCCGTGGGCGCCTGCGAGGCGACCTTCGCCGAGGCGCTGAAGGGCGCGGTGCGCGACCTGGGCGACCGCGGGGAGGCGTCCTCGAGCGCATGGTTCGCCGAGGACGGTTGGGTGCCGCGCCACCTGACGAGATGCCAGGCGCTGATGTGGGCGATCGTGCTCCACGAGCGGCGCCACATCGAGGCGCTGGTGGAGGCCGCCTGCGGCGGGGAGTGAGGAGGGGCAAACCGAGGGCGCCACACCGACCCCCGGCAACGCGCTGTGCTGCCCGGACCGGAGAAAAGTGCCGGCAAGAAGTGCCCGACACTCTGGCAGGCAGTGCGGGCGTCGTGAGAGGTGGGCGGCACCCTTTTCCTGGCACCCTTTTCCTGGCAGCGTGGGTGCCCGAGGGGTGAGGTGCCGCGGGCGGCCTGCTAGACTCCCGGGACCCACAGGAGGCGCCGCATGGGCTACCCCGCCGAACGCAAGCCGATGACCGTGGCCCAGTACCTGCGGTTCGAGGCGGGCGCGGACACGCGACACGAGTTCATCAACGGCGAGGCCTACGCGATGGCCGGCGGCACGCCGGAGCACGCGGTCATCGCGATGAACCTGAGCGTGGCCATCGGCAGCCGCCTGCGCGGCGCCCCCTGCCGTCCGACCGGCGCCGACCAGCGCCTGAAGGTGCCGCTGACGGGCGCCTTCTTCTATGCCGACCTGCTGGTGGTCTGCGGTCGCTTCGAGTACGCGGACGACGATCCGCACGCCGTGACCAACCCCACGGTCATCTTCGAGGTGCTCTCGCCGAGCACCAAGGACTACGATCAGGGCACCAAGTTCGAACACTACCGGCGCCTGCCGTCGCTCCGCGCCTACGTCCTCGTCGACCAGGTGGCGCAGCGCGTGATGCACCACGCGCGGCTCGAGAGCGGCGCGTGGCTGATGCGCGAGGTGACGGAGGGCACGCTGGCGCTCGACGTGATCGGCGTCGAGGTGCCGTTGAGCGAGGTGTACGACCTCGAGGGCGTGCGCTGAGAGAGCGTGAGTCCTATGGACATCGAGCGCGGGTTCACGCGCGTTGCAGTTGGTCGCGCGCCGGGGTGCCGAGCTCCTCTGCAGGACAGGGTGAGTCGATGGTCGGCGGTGCGCCGGCAG
>CALBMW010001024.1 GCA_937896275.1 uncultured Myxococcales bacterium | reverse complement strand
CGGCTTGGCCCAGCGCCTCGGCGCAGGGGCGCGCGCGGGTGCGCGGGCCCTCGGGATCGAGGCACTCGAGGAGCGCGCGGGCGCGCCCGGCGCGGGCCGGACCGATGAGGGGCGGCTCGGGCGCCAGCAGATCGGCCACCGACCAGGCCAGATCGCCGACGTCGCGGTTCCAGCGGTTGCCGAGCACGGTCTCGAGCAGCGCCGAGCGGCCTGCGGACGCCACCAGATCCGACCCTAACCGGAGGTGATCGGGCAGCGCCCGCTGCCGTCCGAGGGGCGTGAGCGCCGGCGCGATCCGGGTGGGGGCGCTGCGCCGGTTGTCGGGCTCGATGTAGTAGTAGGTCACCGGCCGCTCGTCGACCCGGTCGCGTCCGCGCTCGAGCCAGGCCTCGGCCAGCACCCGCGCCAGGCCGAGCGGCACGTTGTCGAAGATGCCGCCGTCGACGAAGTTGCCGCGGCAGGGCACCGGGCGGTCGGGCAGGTGAGCGCAGGTGCCGAGCGCGGGCGTATCGAGCTCGACGGGGCAGCTCGACGCGCAGAACTCGAGCTGCACGGGTGAGAAGACCACCGGCACGGCGCTCGACGCCTGGAGCGCGGTGGCCACTTGCCGCGGGCTGACGCCGCCGGCCTGCCGGGTGAGGTAGAGCAGCTCGCCGACGCGCGGCGCGGTGGGCGGCAGGCGCTGGGCCTCCGTGCGTGGCAGTCCGTCCGCCCCGACCTCGAAGCGCAGCGGGACCACCGCGCGTTGCCCCGACACCTTCAGTCCACCGACGCGTACCCGCGTGGGCGTGACGCGCGTGGTGGTGAGCGCCACCGGCAGACGGCAGCCGGGCATGAAGGACGGCTCGGCGAGGGCGGCGACGAGGCGCTCCACCGGCTGCCGAAAGGCCGCGCGCGAGAGCAAGCCGTCCCCCGGCTCGTAGGCCCGGCCGTCCTCGGGCAGGAGGTCGTCGAGATCAACGTCAATCCACAGTGATCTCAGCAAGTTATCGTCGACCTTGTCGGCGCCGTCCCGGCACCAGGTCACCGCGGAGGCCAGCGCGTTGATCCCGCCGGCCGAGGCGCCGGTGACGCCCACCAGCACCGGGTGTCGGCCGGCGAGCGGCGCGTCCGCGGCCAGCCGACCGTCGCGGGCGGCGCGCAGATAGGACAGGAGCGCCCAGGCCTGACCGGCCTGATAGGTGCCGAGGCTGACGCCCCCGCTCAGGGTCACCACGAAGGGATCGCCGCCCGTCGCGGGGGACTCGTCGGCGACGGCGAGGCGGGCGCCCAGCACCCACCCCACGAGCAGCAGCCCGCCGCAGGCGCGGAGCGGCGCGGGCACGAGCCGGCGCGCGTCGGGCACGACTTGGGGAGACGGGGGAGAGCGCATCACCGGGCGATGATACGGGTCGGCGCGGCAGGCACAAGGAGCCCGCGCGCGCCGCTGAAAGAGACGATGCTTACTGCTGGGTGGCGGTGTCGACCGACTTCCCGGCCGAGTCCTCGGCGGTCTTCTTCATGTCCTCGCCTGCCCCCTTGGCCTCGTCGACCTTGTCGGTCACGGCGCCCATGGCGGCGTCCGCGAGGCCCAGCGAGCCCATGGCGGCGGAGAACTTGCCGAGGGCGGCGGTGGTGCGGGCCGGGAGGCCGCCGACCTTGGTCTGAATCTCGCTGACCTTGGCGTTCGCCTGGGTCTCGGCGTCCTTGGCCTGGGCCTCCTGCTGCACGGCCTTGGCCTTGTCCTCCTTCGAGGCGAAGGGGTTGGCCTTGACGACAGCCGCCTCGGTCGCGACCTGGGTGGTCAGCAGGGGCAGGTTGACGAGGGTCTCGGCGGCCTTGACGCTCAGCGCGGCGACGGCGTCGGGGGTCCCCATCAGCGAGTCCTTGAAGCCGGCGAGGTTCTTCAGGAAGCCCTCGAGTTCGGCCGCGGCGGTCGCGTCGACGTTGGCGGGCGCCTGGAAGGGCTTGCCCTGGAAGGTGTCGACGATGAGCTTCGAGAAGTCCTCCTTCGACAGCTTGGCCTTCTCGGGCAGCGAGGCGAGCTGCTCGATGATCATGTCGGTGTCGTCGATCGGCTTGGTGACCGACGCCAGCTCGGCGTCGAGCTCGCCGGGCAGGGCCTGGAGCTTGTCGAAGGCCGTGCGGTCGTCGCCGCCCTTGTCACCCTTCTTGGCCGAACCACCACACGCGACGAGCGCGGCGCTCGAAAGCAGGACACCGAGCAGCATCAAGGCACGACGCATCTGTATTCTCCTTGTAGGACGTTCTGACCGGCGCGGTGGACGAACAACTGTCGTCCAATCATCAAGAACCCGCGCCCGGCTCTATTGCGGGACGCACGCTAGGGCATAGACGACCCCAGGTCAACGCCGAGGCGTTACTTCGGCGCCTTGATTTCGTCGCGCGCCTGGGCGACCGTGCGTGGCCCGCCCATGCAACACGCCCCCGTCCTGGCTCTGATCGTCCTCCTCGGCCCGACCACGATTCGGGCACAGGTCGACCCGTCCAACGGCGCCGGCCAACGCGCGACGCTGCTCTGGGTGCCCGCGCTCTGGGGCGCGGTGACGCTCGACGCCGGCCTGTGCGGCCGCTTCCCTCGACTGCTCGCCGAGCCGGCCCATGACCTGCCGACCCAGCTGTTTCAGGCCAACGTGGGCTACATGCACTACCTCGACGGCCACGGGCGCGGCGCGGTGGGCGGCTACGTCGGCGCCGCCTTCAGCCTGCCCGAGGACCTGCCCGGGCCGCGCATCACCCGCGTCGACTTCGGCGCCGCGGCGCGCCTTCGGGGGATCAGCCCGGACTTCTTCCACTTCACGTTGGCCGGCTTCGCCGAGGTGGGCCTGCTGGTCGTGCAGGACCGCCCGGTGGATCCGCTCGGTGGCGCCGTGCCCGCTGACGCCGCGGGCGTCCGGTGGGCCGCCGGCGTCGAGACGGGCCCGGGGCTCCTGTACCACCTCGACCCCTTCCTCTTCGCCGAGGTCGTGGGGCGCCTGGGTGTCGAGGCGGTTCACCTCGAGGGCCTGACGACCTGGTCGATCATCGGCGGCCTGCGCGTGGTCTTCGACTTCACCGTACGCGGGCGCCCCCCCGAGCCCGATGAGTAGCCCGGGCCGGGCCTCCGCGGTGCCAGGTCTTGCCGTGGGCGACGGCAGTGCGCATCGTGCGGCGGTCACACGACCTCTCGAGGTGCCCAAGATGTCCCTCCGCGCCATGCTCGATCCGCCTCGCCGGCGCGCCGCCTCGATGGTCGCCGCGGGCGCCCTGGACCCCACGGGTGCGAGCGGCCTGACCGCCGCCCTGAGCGGAGTGAGCGCGCTGGGCGTGCACGGCTTCCCCGTGGCGACGGCCGTGCGCGATCTCACCCCCCTGCCTCAGCGGCTGGTGGTGGACGCGCTGCACGCGGCGCTCGCCGCCGGGCCCGTGGACGCGGTGCTCTTGGGCGATCCCGGGCGCGCGGGGCACGCGCACGCGATGGCCGAGGTGCTCGAAGCCTTCGGGCCCTGGGTGGTCGATCCCGATCTCGCCGACGCGCACGGCGAGCCGCGCCACGCACGCGACGTGGCCGACGCAGTGCGATCCGTCTGGCTCCCCCACACCGAGGTGCTGGTGGTGGATGCCTTCGAGGCCGCGATCCTCACCGGACGCCCCGTGTACGACCGCGCCGGCATGCGCGAGGCGGGCAAGCGCCTCTTCGACACCGGCGCGCGCTGGATCGTGCTGACCAGCGGCGCGATCGAGGGGCACGCGATCGACTTGGCCTACGACGGGGCCGACTTCATCGAGTTCGGCGCCGACCGGCGGCGTGAGCCGGACCTCGTGGCCGCCGGGGCGGTCTTCGCGGGTGCCCTGGCCGCGGCGTTGGCGACCGGTCGAGAGGTGTTGCCCGCGGTGGAGTTGGCCAAGGCCACGGTCACCGCCGCCATCGACGCGGCCGCGCTGGTGGGGGACACCATGCGAGCGTCCCCGCTGGCGCCGGCGTTGCGCGCGATGGACGTCGAGCTGACGCCCATCGAGTTGCCGCCGCCGCCCGACGAGACCGACTGAGGCGCCCGCGCGGCTTCTCGCCCGCGGTTCCCACCGCGGCGCGGCGTCGTGACCGCGACCGGCGCTCACCCGGCCCGTGCGCCCCCGGGGCGGTGTTGCGCCCCCTGCCCTGTCGGGCCATCATGCGCCCTCACCGTGGGGAGGGTGCCTTGGGTCGCCAGCTCGCCATCCTGCTCGTCTGCCTGTCCGCGTCCGCGTGCGTGCGCTCCGACCTGCCCACCAGCGCGGGCATCGACTGCGAGCCCGGCGTGCGCGTGGTGATCGACAACAACGCCTTCTGCGTCTACGAGGAGGACCGCCCGGAGGAGTGTCCGGCGGCGCTGCCCAACCGCCACACGGTCTTCGGGGCGCTGCTCTGCAGCGTCGACGCCGACACCCCCGAGGCCCTGCTCGAGGCCGCGCTGATCGCTGCGCGCGGCACCCCCGACACGGGTTGGCGCGACACTGGGCTGCGCGACACTGGGCTGCGCGACACTGGGCTGCGCGACACT
>CALBMW010001023.1 GCA_937896275.1 uncultured Myxococcales bacterium | reverse complement strand
CGACCACGCCTCGGTTCGGGCCTCGACGCGAGCCATCCACGCTGCGACGCGCTCGCCGTGTTCGGCCTGCGAACCCTCGAGCAGCGCCCGGCTCGCCACCGGCCCGGCGCGCAGCGCGCGACAGAGCGCCACGCGACCTTCGACCGCGGCCCCGCTCTCCAAGTCGGGCAATCGCAGCACCTGCCCCGCGGCGCGATCGGCCAAGCGAAGCGCGTCGAGGGCGGCGCGCGCGCCCAAGAGCGCCTCCGCGGCGCCACGCTCGACGGCCGGCTCCCACCGCGTCAGGGTCAGATCGCGGAGCGGATGGGTCGAGGGATCGGCCCCGTCCGCGACCGCGCGTGCCAGCCGCTCGACCGCTGCCCGGGCGGCCGCCACGCCCTGTGCCTCCAGCGGGCCACGCAGCGACAGGCGCGGCGCCTCCACGTCCCGCAGCGCCACCAGCCGGGCAAGGCCCGCCTGCACGGTGTCCCCGAGGGGGGTCTGCCGAGCGAGCACTTCGGCGTAGGCGTTGAGTGAGGCGCGCGCCTCCGCCACCTGCGACGCGTGCGAGGCCCAGGCCTCCGGGGCGCGCGCGCCGCCCGCCTCGAGCGCCTCGCGGAGCTGCTCCATCACGGCGCGCTTGTTGGCCTGGTGCGCATGCAGCTCGAGACACCAGGGGCCCAGACCCACGCGGCTGAGCCGGCTGTGCACCACGTCGAGCGCCGCCATCTTCTCCGAGACGAAGAGCACCGACCGCCCGCGGGCCAGCACCTGCGCGATCAGGTTCGTGATGGTCTGCGACTTGCCGGTGCCGGGCGGGCCTTGCAGCACGAAGGACGATCCGTCGTCGACGGCCACGATCGCCTGGAGCTGGGAGGGATCGGCGTCGACGACGTTGAACACCTCCTGGGGCGGGCGCTGCCGGTCCAGCGCGTCGATGGACACCAGCGGCGTCGCCCAGGGGAGCACGGCGCCCCCGCCGTCGATGATGTGGCGGACCACGGGGTTCTGGAGCAGGTGCTCGGTGCGCGCCTCGAGATCGAGCCACATGAGGAACTTCGTGAACGAGAACTGGGCGAGCACGCAGGTCTCGACGACGTCCCAGCGCTCGCGCGTCACGACGAGTCGCCGGACGCGGTTGAGGACGCGGGCGACGTCGACGCCGTGCTCGTCGGTGGGCAGCGCCTGCAGGTCGCCGGTGACCATGCCGAAGTCGACCTCGAGCTTGCGCAGCAGGGTCGTGTTGAAGCGGATGTCGTCCTCTGCCAGCCGGAGCCGCCACGGGGCGTCGCCGCGCTTGCGCTCGAGCTCGACCGGCACCAACAGGAGCGGTGCCTGACGCGGGGCGCCCTGCCCCTCGGTCTCGAACCAACGCAGCACGCCCAGCGCCAGGTACAGCGTCACCGCACCCGACTCCTGCACGCTCATGCGGGCGCGGCGGAACAGCTCGGTCAGGCGCTTGTCGAGCTCCGCCTGCGTCACGTCCGCCCGCAGGCGCCCGTCGCGCTGCTGCTCGCGCGCGTAGGGCGTGTCCACGCCGTCCGCGTCCACGTCGGGCAGGTGTCCGAGCTCACGCCCGCCCCGCCCCGGCCGCAGATCGCCGCGGGCACAGAGTTCGAAGGCAGAGTCCGCGCCGAGCGCCTCCTCCAGCGCCTCGAGATCGACGCCCGGAAACGCGAGCGTGTAGGCGCCCTCCTGGAAGTTGAGCAGGCGGTTGCGGAGCGTGAGGTCGAGCAGGCGGTCCTTCCACCGGCTCAGGCGGTCACGCGCCTCGGCCCCGGCGGGCACTGGCCCGTCCTCGACCGCGGGCAGCATGTACGGCGTATCGCGGCCTTCGAAGACCGGGGCGGGCGCCGGCGCCTCCAGCCGCTCCAACGACACGCCGGCCCCGTCGTCGGCCAGGGGCAGGGGGCGGATGCGCTGCCTTCGCGCGCGCCGCACGTCCACCGCGAAGCGAAAACCGGCGGGCCGCTCGAGGGCGGTCGACGCGATCTGGCAGGCCACGCCGAAGGGCGCCCCCTGGCTCAGCGCCGAGCTGTCGAAGACGAGGGCCTCGCCCAGCTTGACGCGCTTGTTCAGCAGGGCCGGATCGTCGACGGCGGGATCGGGCAGGGAGTACTCGGTCAGCCAGACGCCAGGGAAGGCGTGCCCTTGGGCCACCACGAGCAGCGGATGAAGGCCGGCCTGCTCGAGGAGCGCGGCCATCACGACGGTGAGATCGAGGCAGGTGCCAAGCTGGCCGACGACCTGGGCCGGCGTGCGGATCTTCTGGCCCCAGTCCTCGAAGCTGGCGGGCGGGTTCACGTAGGTCACGCCGGTGGCCTGCAGCGCCTCGTAGAGCGCCTGCGCCTGAGCCAGCGCGCGCTCGCGCGACCGAGATTGATAACCGTCGAGGGCGCTGCTGCCGGTCGCCGCGTGCAGCCGGGCCGCGGCGACCTTCATCACCGGCACCAGCGCGTCGGCGTTGGGCAGCACGAAGGCCGCGAGCAGCTCGGGCAGCTGGGCACCGCCCGGCCACTCCGTCGGCGCCAGCAACTCGACCTCGCGATGGGTCGAGGCGAGCACCCCACCGGCGCCCGAGGCGTGCACCCAGACATGCCCCTTGGTGCGCTCTCGTCGCTCGGCGAGATCGCGGGTGCTCACCGCCAGCTCGACCGGTTCCAGGACGTGCTCCGCCCCCGGATGCACGCGATCGATGCGCGCGGTCCAAGGCGCGCAGAACGGCGGATCCGCCTCGACGCGGATCTCGACGTCCAGGAGCGCCTCGACGGACCGGTTGCGCACCGTGATGCGCCGAACGAAGGGCACGTCGTTCTGCCAGGCCGCCAAGGTGACGCGCGCGGCGCACTCGAGCTCGATGCTGCAGGTCGGGACGCTCAGGTATTCGAACTCGTCGGGCTCGGTCATCTCGCGCTCCTGCCCGCGGGGCACGCACGCCTGCATGGCGCGAGCGGCACCATACCCTGCATGCGCGCGCTGCCATCGCCCGGACGCCGCCCATCGTGCCGGCGTGGGGGCGCGGTGTCGACGGGCACGCGCGATGCCCCCTCCGGCGGCACCCGGAGGGTCGGACCCCTCGCGCGGCGCCGTCGCTCGACGGCGTCGTCAGCAAGTCGCCCATATGTCAAGTAGCGAGTCTTGACCCCCTTCCGGCCCCCTTGATTCCGTCGGCCGTCCGGCGTCCGATGGTGGGGTTCGCTCAATGCGCCCCGGTCGACTGCGCCGGACGCGCCTCGCCCGACGGAGGTCCTCATGTCCCACTCACTGGTGCGCGCGCCGCTCGTCGTCGTGGGGCTGCTCGCCCTCTCGTTGACGGCTGCGCAGGCCCGGCCGCGCCACCACCGCGAAGGTGAAGGCGTCGTCCTTCGGGCTGCCGACCTGTCGGGCGCCGACTTCGAGCGCCTCACCGATCCGGTCGCGCTGGATCGCGAGGTCCTGCGCGATGCCCTGACCGGCCTCCAGAGCGACCTGAAGGTGCTCGGCGGCATGCTTCGCCTGGTGCACGATCCGCGGGAGCGCAAGGCCCTGGCCGAGCAGCTCACCGGCATGCAAGCGCGCGTGATCACCCTCGAGGATGCGATGAAGCGCGCGGCCCGCCTGCGGCCCGGTCCCGAGGCCGAAGAGAAGAGGATCGTTGTGGTCACCGAGGCCCCGCCGCCCCAGCCCCTGCCGCCGCGCCCCGCCACGCCGGCCGAGTTCGCCCGCCTGCAGCAGTCGTTGAGGGACGCGACCTTCCGCGAGGACCACCTGCGGGTCATCCGCTCGGCGGCCAAGGCCCACTCCTTCACGACCGCCCAGGTGAGCGAGTTGGTGAAGCCGCTCAGCTTCGGCGAGGATCAGGTCGAGGCGCTCGCCACCCTGCACCCCCGAGTGATCGACCCGGAGAACTTCCACACCCTCTACGCCCTGCTCGCCCACGCCTCCGACCGGCAGGCCCTCGAACAGCGCCTGGGGGAGTAGCCAGGGGTGGGGGGTCAAGACTCGCTACTTGACATATAGCCGGCCTGCCGAGGCCAGCGCCGTATATGTCAAGTAGCTAGTCTTGACCCCTTCCCTCAGTTCCCGTCCCACACCAGGTCGCTGGCCCCGCCGGCCGCCCCGTAGCCGCCCATCACGTAGAGGTGCCCGTCGATCGTCGCGGCGGCGTGCCCATAGCGTCCCGCGGGCATGGCGGGTCCATCGCACCAACGATCCTCGAGCGGATCGTAGATGCTGATGCTGCCGGGCGCCTCGGCCGGTCCTCGGCCCCCGAGCACCCAGACGAAGTCATCGCGCACGATGGCCTGGGACAGGTAGCGCGTGGTGGGCATCGGAGCCAGGGCGTGCCACATCCCGTCGGCGGGATCGAAGGCCTGCGCGTCGCCGGCGCGGTCGCTGCCGTCGAAGACGTAGAGCCGTCCGGCGTAGGCGACGCCGGCGCCCGCGCCACCCGGCGGATCGAGATCGGGCAGCGGATCCCAGCGATCCGCCTCGGGGTCGTAGCGCGTCACCGTCGCGTCCGAACCGGCGAAGCCACCGGCCAAGTACAGGCGGCCGTCGATGACACCATGCATGGGCAAGCGGCGCGGCGACGGCTGCTCGGCCCGCTGACCCCACGTGTCGTCGGCGGGCTGCCACCGCAGGGCGAAGTTGGCTCCGAAGCTACCGTCGCCGACGCCGTAGAGCACGCCGTCGATGACCGCCGCGGCGCCCTCGTCGATCGAGCCGGGCTTCTCGGCCTGGAGGCGCCACGTGTCCTGCGCCGGGTCGTAGACGCGATGGCGCAGGTACCGGGTGCCGCCAAAGAGGTGAACCTCGCCCGCCAGCACCGCCGTGATCCGCGCCGGGCTCTGGTCGGGCTCGGGGATCGACGCGCGGGGCGTCCACTGGATCGTGGCGGGCGCCGCGTCGCACGCGCCCCACGCGCAGTTGGCGCCGCACGTCTGCTGGCCGATCGTGCCGCACCCTCGGCAAGCGCGCGCCTCACCGGGCGCGCAGGCGCCCATGCAGGCGACGCCTTCGTCCGGTGTGGTGGCGGCGTCTTGCAGCGTCCCGGCGTCCTCCGCGGGCGCGGCGTCCTCCGCGGGCTCGGCGTCCTGCGGCGTCGCGGCGTCCTGCGGCGTCGCGGCGTCCTCGAGGGGCCCGGCGTCCTCGACGGGCGCGGCGTCCCGAACGATCCCGGTGTCCTCCGCGCGCGCCGCGTCCTCCGCAGGCGCCGCGTCCGGCGATGGCGCGCCGTCCTGCCCC
>CALBMW010001022.1 GCA_937896275.1 uncultured Myxococcales bacterium | reverse complement strand
CGAACCCGGCGCGGGCGGCGAACCCGGCGCGGGCGGTCAGCCGAGCGACGTGGACTGCGACGCCGCCTGCGCCGCCTTCGAGGGCTGCACCGAGGCCTTCGAGATTCGCGGCGACTGCAATGACTGTGAGGCGGTCGACGCGGGCCTGGCGCTGGGCGATCCGACCGGCACCTTCGCGCGTTCGGCCAGCGCCTGCGCGGCCGGCCTCGCCGAGGACGACTGCCGCCAGCTCTACGCCTGCGTCAGCGACAACGAGGGCCTGACCGCCCTCGGGAGCGCGACCGTCTCGATCCAGGGCCGGGCGGGCGACGAGGTGCTCGACCTCGACACCGCGAACGGGGTGGCTGTCATCGGCACCAAGGTCACCGGCGGACCGGGCGACGTGGAGGTCATCTTCGAGATCGGGGGCACGTTCTACGTGCTGCAGTTCGACGATCTGGCCACCAACCTGCCCGGCGACGCCCTCGTCGACAACCGCATCGACCTCGAGCGCGCCGCAGGGCGCATCCGGTTCGGCACCGGCACCACCACGCTCCTCGCCCTCGACCTGCACGGCGCGTTCGCGGTGCACGCGGTGGTGCAGGCCGACACGGGCGGCAACGTGATCATCGACGTGGCGGGGCAGTTCGACGAGTAGCTGCCCCCCGGAGGCAACTCAAGAGGTGTCCATCAATCGCCCGCCTGCTGCGGACGCGCCGGCGTTCGATTGCTGGACACCTCTTCAGAACACCCGCCCCGCCCGCGCCTCGAGTTGCAGCAGCACGCGGTGCGCGTCCCCCGCCTCGGCCACGCCCGGGAAGGGCGACGCGCCCTCGTCCGCGGTGTCGGCCTCGTAGACCAGATAGAGCCGCAGGCGGCGCAGCCCATGGGCGACCCCGTCCAAGTCGCCGAAGACGCCGGCGCTGACGCGCTGTCGGCTGGCCTCGGCGCCCTGCCCCGGCTCGAAGGCGAGCCGCTCGTAACGCGCCGCCACGCCGAGCGCGTCCCAGAGCAGGCGCGCGTCCGCCCAGCCCTCGACGCCGAGCGCCTTGCGGTCGGAGTCGCCCGCGTAGCCGTCGGCGTACGCGAAGGTCGCGCCCAGCGTCGCGTCCGGGTGCGTCAGCGTGAGCCCCGCGCCGTAGCGATCGTCGCGCGCCTCGCCGACCCCCACCGAGCCGTCGCGATAGACGGCGTGCAGCGTCACCTCCAGGCCCGCGTCGGTGCGCACCGCGGTCACGCCGAGGCGCGCGGTGAAGGACTTGCCCTCGTTCTGCTCGCGCTGGCTGCGACCCTCGCCGTTGGTCACCGCCAGCGCGAGCTGCAGGCGATCCTGCCAGGCCGCGATGTTGGCGATCGCGCCCAGATCGCTGGTGTCGAAGAGACCACCCGACTCGGCCAGCAGCGGCGCCAGGCCCCGCAGCGGGTAGGCGGCCTCGAGCCCGCCAATCCAAGGGTCCGCCACCAGGCCCGCGTCGAAGCGCAGATCCACCGGGCCCAGCGCCACGCCCGCGTAGGCCCAGGCGCGTCTCACCCGCAGCACCAACGGGTCGCCGTCCACGCCCAGCGCGCGGTTCGGTCCCGCTGCGCGGACGGCCTCGGTGCGCAGCTCGGCCCCGACGAGATCGGGCGAGCGCCACGCCGCGCCCAGCTCGGCCCGGTCGAGGACGAAGGCGTTGGCGGTCTGGTCATCGGCCAGGAAGGTCGCGTGGTAGCCGGCGAAGATCTGGGCGTCCAAGTCGAGGCTGCCAGGGCGCGTGGGGCGACCCCACACCTCGGCGGCGGGCGCGCGATCGCCGGGCAGACCGGGGAAGGGATCGGGCATTGCCGTGGCCGGGATGGCGGCCACGAGGAGGGCCGCGCCGGTGAGCGCGGCCGGGATCAGCGCGATGCGGTGTAGCCGAGCCACGGGCCCTCCTCGTCGAGCAACGCGACGAAGGTCGCGTGG
Source organism: uncultured Myxococcales bacterium (assembly GCA_937896275.1). Taxonomy (GTDB): domain Bacteria; phylum Myxococcota_A; class Bradymonadia; order UBA7976; family UBA1532; genus JACKDN01. Next base: position 3,282 of record CALBMW010001022.1, on the reverse strand, counting down.
TCATCGAGCACGCGCGCGCCACAGTCCCGGGCGACGCCGAGGGTCTCCTCGACGAAGCCCGCCGGGGAGAGTCCAAGGGCCGCCCGAAGCGCCCCGAGCCCCCGCTCGCCGGTGGCGGTGGGGGCCAGGGCGTGGCCACGCGCGAGCAGTCTGCCGGCCACCAGGGCCAGCTGCGCGAGGTCTTCCACGGTCCAGGTGCCCGCCGCGATCTTCTCTGCGATGCGATCGACCGAGATGCCGCGCTGGTAGCGGGTGCGCTGCCTCACCCGGAAGGCCAGCGGCGCCACGCGCGCCCAGCCCAGCAGGGGATCGGCGTCCGCGACCTCGTGCAGCGCGCGCTGGGCCCGCACGGCGCGCTCGCCGTCGTCCCCGACGGGGCGCGACGCCGACAGGTCGTAGCCGGGGTAGTGCGCGGGGCTGGCGACCTCCTTGATCTCGAGCAACACGTCGTCGTCGAGCGACGGCGAGGGCCCCTCGATCAGCGCGTAGAAACGCAGCCGGGGATAGCTGGCCACGCCCGCGCCCAAGCGGCGGCCAGCGTCCTTCAACCTGAAGAAGGCGGGGGGTGGAGGGCTGCCGATCAGCGTCTGGGGGTAGCTCGCGAGCGCGGCGTGCAGCAGCCGGCCCTCGTCGTCGTCGAGCCGCTGCACGGTGTCCTCGATGACGCCCGACGTGAGCGAGGGCTCGATCTCGCCGAAGCGCAGCACGTGACGCCCCGAGGCGACGCGCGTGTAGGTGTCGAGCAGCGCGCGCGCGTCGCCCTCCTGCTCCGCGCGGTCGAGCAGATCGTCCACGATGCGGCCGAAGCCGGCCCGCGGCCGGACCCGCAACGGGACCAAGCCCCGCGCCAGACGATCGATCTCGGCGACGTAGCCCGAGGCGGCGGCGCGGGCGATGGCCTCGCGGGCCTCGACGTCCAGCCCGGCCCGCGCCGCCGCGAGCCAGAAGCCCACCGCGAGGCGACGCACGTCGAGGTGGTAGGGGCCAAAGGTCGCGCCGTCGAAGTCATTGAACTCCAAGACGAATCGACCATCACCGCGCCTGAACGAGCCCAGGTTCTCGGGGTGGGGATCGCCCAGCACCAGCACCCGACTCGCCGCGGCCGAGCCGTGGGCGGTGGGCCGGGCGTCGGGGCGCGCGGCGTCACGCAGGAAGACCCCCAGCGAGCCGCGCATGAAGTCGTAGGGGCGGCCCGCCATCACGCGAAACTTGCCTGCCGTGAGCTCGGGCTCGCGGTCGAGGACGTCGCGGTTGTCGTCGACCAGGGTGGTCCGGAGCCACGCGCGACGACCGGCGCCCTCGGTCTGGAGGCAGCCGGTCACCCACACCACGGCCGCGACGAGTGCACGCACCACGAGCCCGGGTAGACCGGCGCTTCGCGACGTGGGTGCAACACCTCGCGCCTCACTCAGGGACGCTCGACGGTCAGCGTGTAGGCGCCGCGGCTCTGCTTGTAGCCTGCGGGATCGGCCATCTGGTCGACGGGGTGGCTGTCGACGAACACGTAGACCGGCACGTCTCGCGCGAGCGTCACCCGCAGGGGGCCCTCGCCCGGCTGCGCGCAGGCCAACTCGAAGCGGCCACCGGGGTAGGTGCAGATGGTCCGCAGGTGCAGGTAGCTGTCGGCGTCGGTCTCGAGGGTGAAGACGTACTCGGCGTCGCTGGGCGGGACGAAGACGTGGGCGTTCGCGCCGCTCGAGCCGTCGAGGCAGGTGGCCTCGCCCGTGGCGAGCGTCACGAAGGTGGCGCCGCTGTACTGCCACCGACCGAGGCCGGCGCGCAGCGGGTTGAGATCGACCGCGCCGAAGTCCTCGATGCAGCCGCCCGAGGGTTCGACACAGGCGGCAGGGCCACCCTCGGCGGGCGCCACGCAGGCCAGGCCGGGCGCGCAGGTGTCCAGGCCGCCGCGGACATCGCAGCCTTCGCCCAGGGGGCGGACCGGCGGCTCCTCTGTGGCCAACTGCAGGGCCGCGCTGCCGTTCGCGCGCCGATCGAAGACCAACACGACGCCGTTGGCGATCGCGTCGAAGGCGCGCCCGTCGAAGCGCCCCGACCAGGTGCCCTCGAAGGTGCCGCCACCCTGCCGGAGGGTCTGGAAGTCCACGTCGAAGATGTCGACGTCCTGAAACGCGACCAACGCGCCGTCTGCGTCCCCGAAGGCGAAGCGCAACAGGAAGACGTCGTTGTTGGCGTCCATGCCGGCCACCCGCACGCCCACGGTCTGTTCGGCGCGGTTGAGCCACATATGAGCCTCGGTGACGGTCGGCACCGCGTCGACCTGACAGCTCGCGCCCTCCTGGGGCCCGACGCACACCTGCGGGGGCGCGCAGTGGTCGAGCACGCCACGGGGATCGCAGGCGCCGACCGCCTGAGGCTGCGGCAGGAAGCTCGCGGTCAGGGTCGGGCTCTCGAGGCCTTGCTGGTCGATGAGGAACACCCGGACGCCGTCGGCCTCGGGGAAGAGGTCGATGTTGACGCGCCGGCCGATGGTGAAGGTGGCCTCGCCGATCACGTTGATGCCGGACTCGAGGTAGAGGCGCGTCGCGCCGGTCTGCACGTCGTAGACGATGGGCACGTCGCCGACCAGGAACTCCAGCCCGACGCCGATCACGTCGCGGCTGGCGTCACGACCCCGCACCTCGAGCCCCAGCGCCTCGTCGGCGACGTCCACGAACGCGCTCACCTCGAGAAGCTCGGGCGGGCCGGAGCGGACGCAGGTCGGCCCACCCGCCAGCGTGTCCTCGGCGCACAGCAGGTCGTCGAGGCACACCGCCAGCGCGTCGTTGCCGCAGGGCTCACCGACGTCGACCTCGGGGAAGATGGCGGCGCGCAGATCGAGGGCGGCGGGCGCGCCCAAGAAGGGGCGGACGGTTGGGTAGACGACCTGGCCCTCGGTCAGCGAGAGGCCGACCGTGCTGCCGAAGTCCTCGGTGTCGTCGCTGCAGCTCAGCTCGACGCCCGCGGCGGGGCAATCGTCGAAGACGCTGAGGACCGTGTCGTAGGTCGTCACCCGGTTGTCGGTGGTGATGAGCCAGTAGCCGGCCTGCGGAGCGCGGAAGCCAAAGGTCTGACCGGCGGCGCGACCGCCGCACTCGCTGCCGGGGAGGGGCGCGGTGGCGGGCATCGGGACCGGGTGGACCCAGATGCCGGGATCGCGCTCGAAGGCGTCCGCGAAGTAGTCGATGAAGCTCGGCACGCCGGCGCAGGCCAGCGGTTCGAGGGGCTCGCCACCCATGCCGCCCATGCCGGGCTCGCCGCCCATGCCGGGCTCGCCGCCCATGC
>CALBMW010001021.1 GCA_937896275.1 uncultured Myxococcales bacterium | reverse complement strand
CGCCGAGCGCGTGGGGCTGGACGCCGCGCTCGAGGGCGCGACGCTGGTGCTGACCGGCGAGGGGCGGGTGGACGCGCAGACGGCGCACGGCAAGACGGTGGCCGGCGTGTTGGGCCGCTCGCGCGCGCCGGTGCTGGTGCTGGCCGGCGCGGTGACGCAGGCGGCAGAGGGGTGGTTCCCCGCCCACGCGGCGCTGATGTCGGTCGTGGATGGACCGCGGGACCTGGCCGACTGCATGGCCGACGCGCCGGCCCTCATCGAACGGGCGACGGCTCGGGCCCTTCGGATCTGGCGCCTTGGCGCGGGCGTGCCGGTGGCCTGACCGGAGCGTCGGCCCGCGGGGGCGCCGCGGGGCGCGCTGCCATGCCCGCCGCGGCGTAGAGCCCCAGCATCAGCCACTCGGACACGCGGCTCGCGTCGCGCGTGAGCAGCGACATGCCGTGGTAGATGAACAGCGCCTGGAAGATGCTCAGCATCCACGCCACCTGCACCTCGATGACGTCACCCGCGGCGGCGGCCTGCTCGGCGGCGGCCCTTCGCCGCCACATGCGCCGGGCGGTCACGAAGGCGAAGCCGAGCAGCGCCAGGAGCGCGGGGATGCCGGCGGACGCGGCGGTGCCCAGGTAGAAGATGTGGGAGCTTCGCCCCTTCTCGGCGGTGATGTCCACGGCCTGGTCGAGGTCGGTGAACTGGCCGAAGCCCACCCCCAGCCAGGGGTGGGCCTGGATGATGAGCAGCGTGTTCTGCAGCACCTGCGTGCGGTTGTCGACGCTCCGATCGGCGAACTGCAGGCGCTCGCCCACGAACTCCTCGGTCGACGTGTCCCGATTGTCCGGCAGGGCCACCAACACGATGCCGGCCACCGCGATCACCATGAGCGCCATCCGGCGCTGACGCCGCAGCCACCACAGGAACGCGACGCCGAGCGAGATGTAGGTGCCGCGGGACACGGTCAGCACGACGCACAGCAGCAGCAGGGCGAGGCAGGCGCCGAGCACGACGCGGAGGCCCGTCTTCTTGGTGCGCACCATCAGGCCCGAGACGCAGAGCGCGCCGAACGCGAGCCGGATACCCAGCACGTTGGGCTGGTTGGCGAGCCCGCTGAGGCGCCGGTACCAGCCGATGCTCAGGCTGATGCACGCGTGGGCGACGCCGGCCACGGCGATCGACAGGATGGCGTCCTCGAGGACGCGGCGGTCGCGGCTCAAGTCGTAGATTGCGGCGAGGCCCACCAGGTAGGTCGCCACACGCGAGAAGTAACCGACGGCGGAGTCGGGCGCGACGCCGAGCATCATGCTCGAGAAGGCCAGGGCCAGGAAGCCGAGCAGGAAGGCCCAGCCGGGCGGGAGCGCCATGCCGCGCGGCTTGATCATGCGGCGCACGAACCACACAGGGACGATCACGAAGATCGCCAGGTCGCCGATGCCGAACTTCGCGACGGGGGTGGTGAGGTAGACCTCGTCGAACAGGGCGCCCATGACCAGCACCGGCACCAGCAGGCGCGGCCGCGCGAGCAGCGTCGCGACCAAGATGCCGCCGATCAGCGCCATCAGCAGCAGCTTCGGGGCCTGCGTGGACGCCCACCCGATGACGGGGGCCAGCCCCAGCCCGGCCAAGGCAGCGAGCAGGGCGGGGCTGTCCATGCGGAAGGGGCTGGCGCGCTGCAACGAGACTCCGGGCGTGGCCGCTTTCGGGTTGGACCCTCGCGGCGGCGTTGTTGTCCCGACTTGGGGTGCGGGAACGGCGCGGATAGTATACGGCGACCCTGCCGGAGCAAAGCCGCGTTGCTGCGTCCCCCTCATCGTCCTCGCCCGCGCGCCCTCGTGGCCGCGTTGGCCCTGACCGTCGGCTGCGGCGGCGCGGGCCCGGCCGTTTCGCCGTCGTCGCTGACGCTGCGCGACGTGGCCGCCGGGGCCTACGTCGCCGGCTGCCTGGTGGGCGAGACCTTGGTGGCCGCGCGCCCGTTTCGCTTGGAATGGTGGACACTTGCGGCCGATGAGCCGCCCGCGTGGCGCGCCACGGTCGACCTCGTCGAGGCGCGCGGCGGGGCCCCCGTGACGGCCCTGGGGTGTGCGGACGATCGGGTGCGCGTCGAGCGGTCCGATGGCGGCGCGTTGGGGCTGACCGGGCAGGCCGTCACCTGGCGCGGTGCGTCGCCGGGGCCTGGGTGGCCCACGGTCGGGCCCTCCGAGCCGACCCCCACGGGGAGCCTCTGGGCGGGCCGCCTGCCCGACGGCCGCGAGGCAGTGCTCGGCGCGTGGGGTCGCGGCACGCGGCGGGGCGACCGCTTCCTCGAGTGGCGGGCCGCGGCGGGCGGCCTGGTGGACGCGACCTGGGACGGGCATCACGTCTGGGCCGTCGGCGCTCACGGTCTTTGGCGCTGGACACCGGGCGCGGGCGAGGCGCTCCCCGTCGCGCTGCCGCCTGGGCTGGCAGGTCGACCGCTGGCGGCCGTGTTCCGCGATCGCGGGCTCATCTGGGTCCGGGACGCCGATGGGCGCGGCTGGCCCCTCGACGTGCAGGGCGCGGTGGCCCTCCCGATGGGGCCGCCCGGGCGCCTGCCGACGATGGCCGACGACCTGCGCGCTCCGCTCGGTGACGGGTGGCGCGTCGATGGGCGGGTGGGGGTGGCGGGCCTGCGCCTCATCGACGAGGGCGGCTTTCGCCGGGCGGTCGCCACGCCGTCGATCCGCGCGCTCGAGCCGCTCGATCGGCGGACGGTGGCGCTGGCGACCGACGAGGGGGTCGAGGTCTGGCGGCGAGACGACGACCGGCTCACGCGTGTGGCCCGCGTGCGGCTCGGCTCACCGACGGTGCGGTTGTTCCAGGTGGGGCCGGACGCGCTGATCGCGGTCGGCGCGGTCTACGGCTTCGCCCGCCTCGGCTGGCAGACGGTGGTCAGGCCGTGACGTGCGTGCCCTTGGCCACCGCGACGATGCCGCTCTCGGTGACCACCAGCCCGCGCGCTCGGTCGTGCTCCGGGTCGTAGCCGATGGTCGCGCCGGGATCCACGCGCACGAACTTGTCGAAGATGGCCCGCCGAATCCGCGCGCTTCGCCCGACCTCGCAGCCTTCGCCCAGCACGCACTCGTCGACCTGCGCCCAACTGTGTACGTGGACCGAGGGGGCCAGGATCGTGCGCCGCACCGTGGCGCCCGACACGATGCAGCCCGGGCTCACCAGCGAGTCGGTCGCGTGGCCGCGGCGATCGCCCTCGCTGTAGTCGAAGACGAACTTCGCCGGCGGCAGGTGCTGGTAGGTCGTCCGGATGGGCCACTCGCGGTTGTACAGGTTGAAGACGGGGGTGACCTCGACCAGATCCATCGACGCCTCGAAGTAGCTGTCGAGCGATCCGACGTCCCGCCAGTAGCCGGACTCCTTCTCCTCCATGCCCGGGTGAACGTTGGTCGCGAAGTCGTACACGAAGACGGAGCCGCGCCCCACCATCGGCGAAATGATGCTCTTGCCGAAGTCGTGGGCGCTGTCGGCCAGCCCCGCGTCGCGCACGATCTCGTTGACCAGCACGTCGGTGCGGAACATGTAGTTGCCCATGCTGGCGAGGCAGCGCGTCGGATCGCCGGGCATGGGGGGCGGGTTCTCGGGCTTCTCGACGAAGTCGATCATCCGGCCATCGGTGTCGACCTCGAGGATGCCGAACTCGCGGCCCATCTCGATCGGCACGGGGATGGCGGCGATGGTGACATCGGCCCCCTTCTCGAGGTGGTAGCTCTCCATGTGCCGGACGTCCATCTTGTAGATGTTGTCGGCGCCGAAGACGGCCACCGTCTCGGGGTGTGTGTCCGAGATCAGGTTCAGGTTCTGGAAGACGGCGTCGGCGCTGCCCTTGAACCAGTCCCGCCCGACGCGCATCTGAGCGGGCACCGGCTCGACGTAGTGGCCCAGGATGGGCGCGAGCTGCCAGCCGCGCGCGATGTGGCTGATGAGGCTGCTCGCCTTGTACTGGGTGAGCACCTTGATCTGGTAGTAGCCGGAGTTGACCAGGTTGCTCAGGACGAAGTCGATGATGCGATAGCGCCCGCCGAAGGGGACCGCGGGTTTGGCGCGATCGCGGGTCAGCGGCATCAGCCGCCGGCCCTCACCGCCGGCGAGGACGAGCGCGAGGAGGGTAGGTTTCACGGATGGCACCATCGTCTTCGACTCCAGAGAACGGCCTGGGCCTCGGGAGACTCACAGGAAGAAGTACCACGCCAGCCCGACCACGGCCGCCGCGCCGATGACGCCCAGGATGACGCCCGTCGCGACGGAGCCCTCTGGCGGCTGGGTGGACTGCAGCGCGCGCTGGGCTGCGACGGCGGCGGCCTCGGCGCGCGCACGGCGCTCCGGTGAGCCGTCCCGGCCGGCTGGGGCGCGTGGTAGCGGCGAGTTGATGCTGGCCAACGGGTCGGCCGGCGGCTCGATCGTCACCATGCGGCTGCGCGGCTCCCGATCGGGCGGCGCCTGATCGGGCGGCGCCTGATCGGGCGGCGCCTTGCGGAGCGTCGGGGCGTCGCGCGGAACGGGCGGCGGCACGGACGGTCGGTCCCTGATCGGCGCGGGCGATCGCGGCTGGGGCGACACCTCGACGACGTCGATCTCGTCGTGGCCGTGCAGCCTCGCGTCCATGATCGTCTCGTCGCCGTCGACGACGCCCATCTCCTCGGCCCAGGCGCGTGGATCTTCGGCGCCCGGGGGCAAGTGGACGGCCGCGTGCGGGTCGTCCTCGAGGACCGACCGGAACTCCAGCTTCTCCAGGTCGTCCACCGACGTGAAGTTGCCCAACTCCTGCCCGACCTCGGCCTCGAGCGCCTTGACGTTGCTGGTGTCGGGCCCGGTGCCCGAGCCGCGGCCCCTCTCGGACATCACCTTCTTGACCAGCATGCCGATGTCGTAGCTCGTCACCAGCAGCCTGTTGTGGAACAGGTAGCGGCTGAGCTCGTGCCCGAGGGCCTCGGCGGTCTGGTAGCGGGCGCGGGGATCGCGCGCGAGGGCCTTGTGGATGATCCGCTCGAGCTCCGGCTCCAGCTCCGGGTTCGTGTCCCGCAGTGTCGGGATCACGGCCGCGCGCACCAACTCCACCGTCCTCAGATCGGTCTCACCCTCGAAAAGGCGCCGGCCGGCCAGCATCTCCCAAAGCACGATGCCCGTGGAGAAGATGTCGGCCCGCTCGTCGACCTGCTGGCCCATGGTCGCCTCGGGGCAGAGGTAGCTGAACTTGCCCTTCACCACGCCCGGATCGGTCTGCGTGAGCTGGCTGGCGGCCTTGGCCAGGCCGAAGTCGACCAGCTTCACCTCGCCCTCGCGGCTCAACAGCACGTTGGGCGGGCTGATGTCGCGGTGTACGATGCGCAGCGGCCGGTCCTGGGGATCGCGCCGGTGGTGGGCGTGGCTGAGACCCTTGCAGATCTCGGAGGCCACGTAAGCGGCCTGCTCGCGAGGGATGCGCCAGCCGCGCTCGCGCGCCACGTCGAGGACGCCCTTCAGGTTGGCGCCGTCGACCCACTCCATGACGATGAAGTAGGCGTGGTCCGAGACGCCGATGTCGAAGGTCTGGACCACGTTGGCGTGGTTCAAGTAGAGCGAGAGGCGAGCCTCGTCGAGGAACATCGAGATGAACTTCTTGTTCTTCGCGAGGTTGGGCAGCACGCGCTTGATCGCCACGAGCTTCTCGAAGCCGCGCAGGCTGGTCGCCTTGCCCTTCCACACCTCGGCCATGCCGCCCGCGTCGATCTTCTGGACGATGCTGTATCTTTGCTGGGCCATCGGGCGCTTCCGAACGGCGGTTGGGGGCGGGGCACATTAGAACCCAAGACTCGAAGACTGGCAAACCCACGCATTTTGGGCACGTTGCGGGTTGGATCGCTGCCGACGCCGAACGGCTTGGCGAGCGGCTCCGTGGGGGCGACATGTCGCGCGCCGCGCGGTCGGAGGCCCGCCGGTTGCTGGCGGAGGCGTTCGACGGTCTGGCCGCCGATCAGGGGACCCTGGAGTTGGCGCGGCGCATCGATGCGGCGCTCGGGCGCGTCGGCTCTCTCGCCGAGATGGTGCCGTGGCTCTATGGTCGGCCGCTGCGGCCGCCGGCCCGCCTGGCGGTGCTCGACGTCGCGCTCGTGGGGCGGGTGCACGCGGTGGCCGAAGTGGCCGAGCGCCTCGAGCGCCGCGTCAGCCGGTTCTTGGAGGTGACGGGTCAGCAGCCCTTGGGGCCCCGCCTCGGCGTGACCGAGGCACGGGATCCGGGGCTCCCCTTCGATCTCACCGAGGGCTGAGGCCGGCCCTGGAGCGATGTCCGGGGTGCGGACGCCGCCCGCGTCCGTTCACCTGCTCAGGAGCTTTCCCACAAGATCCGGACCGAGTGCAGTGCCGGGCTGCCGGTCGAGGCCAAGGCGGGAAGCTGCAGGAATACCCGGGGTATTCGAAGGCTTTCCAACGCAGGCATCGGCCGGCAGAGCGGTGCTGCGCGACGCGGAGCGATCTTGTGGGAAGGCTCTCAGGCGCCGCTGGCCGCGCGGCGTCGCTCCCGCTGCTGAAGCAGGTTGAGCAGCTCGGCGGCCGTCTCCTCGATCGCCCGGTCGGTCACGTCGAGCACCGGCCAGTGGGTGTTGGCGCCAAACATCTGCCGCGCGTACTCGATCTCCTGTTCGATGTGGTCGCGCATGCCGTAGGCGGTGTCCGAGGGCATCCCGAGCGACTGCAGGCGGGCCTGTCGGATGCGGAACAGCGCGTCGGCCTCGATGCTCAGGGCGAAGATCTTCTCTTGGTCGACCCTGAAGAGCTCGCCCGGCGGCTCGATGCCCATCACGAGCGGCACGTTGGCGACCTTGAGCCCGCGCTGGGCCAGGTAGGTGCACAGAGGGGTCTTGCTGGTCCGGCTGATCCCGACCAGCACGATGTCTGCCTTGTACAGGTTGCGCGGGTGCTGGCCATCGTCGTTCTTGACCGCGAACTCGACCGCCTCGATCCGGCGGAAGTAGGCGTCGTCCACCTGATACAGGCCGCCGGGGAGGGCCCGCGCCTCGACGTGCAGCAGGCTGCCGAGCTTGGCGATCAGGGGTCCCATCAGATCGACGTCCTCGACGCCGGCCTCGACCGACAGTGACGTCACCAGCTGGCGGTGCTGGGGATTGACCAAGGTGTGGACGAGCACCGCCGTCTCCTTCGCGGCGCGCTCGACGAGATCCTCGATGTCGCCGTCCGAGAGCACCAGCGGGAAGAGCTCGAGGGTGACGTCGGCGCCGACGAACTGCTTGAGCCCCGCCTCGACCACCTTGCGGGCCGTGTCGCCCGTGGCGTCGGACAGGATGAACACCTTGCGTTTCATGAGCGATCCTGCGACGTGAACTCGTCTTGGAGTATGGGACCGGAGGGTACACCAATGGCCGACGATAAGCCCCTCGTCAAGTGGAGCCGCGGTGAGGGTGTGAGCACCCTGACCCTGGATCGCCCGCAGCGCCGCAACGCGCTCTCGAGCGCGCTGGTGCAGGCCGTGCGCGCCGCGCTGGCCGAGGCAAAGGCCGATCCCGACACGCGGGTGGTCGTGCTGACCGGCGCGGGCGACAAGGCCTTCTGCGCGGGCGGCGATCTGGCGGGGGGCATGGCCGGCGGGGGGGGCGGCTTCCCGGCCCAAATCGCCGACAAGGGCCTCTTCGCCGAGCTCATCCTCGAGCTGCAGGCCCTGGGCAAGCCCGTGGTGGCGCGCCTCAACGGGGACGCGCTCGGTGGCGGCGTCGGGCTGATGCTGGCGTGCGATCTGGTGGTGGCCGCGGACGACGTTCGCGTCGGGCTCCCCGAGGTCAAGGTGGGGCTCTGGCCGATGATGGTGACCGCGCTGCTGGTTCGGCATGTCGGGCGCAAGGCGGCGGCCGAGCTGATGCTGCTCGGCGAGAAGCTCAGCGCGGCCGAGGCGAAGGCCCTGGGGCTGGTGAACCGGGTCGTGCCCCGGGCTCAGCTCGACGAGGCCGTGGCGGGGGTCACCGGCGCGCTGGCCGCGCGCTCGCCCGCCACCCTGAAGATGGGGCTCGACGCCTTCCACCAGACCGCTGATCTGCCGCTCGAACCGGCGCTGTGGGCGTTGCGCGACCGCCTGGTGCTCAACACGCTGCTCGAGGACGCCGCCGAGGGCGTCATGGCTTTCATGCAGAAGCGCCCGGCGAGCTGGAAGGGTCGCTGAGCCGGCGCGCACGGGGCAGGCTGAGCGTGGCCACGGCGCCGCCCTCGGGGCGGTTCGAAACGTCCAGATCGCCGCCGAGCCCGCGCGCCAGCGCGAACGAGGTGTAGAGCCCCAGGCCCGTGCCGCGGCCGGGGGGCTTGCTGGTGAAGAAGGGCTCGAACAAGTGCCGGCGCGCTTCGGGGCTCAGCCCCGGGCCGTCGTCGCTCACCCGCACCTGGATCCGATCACCCACCGCCGCGACGGCGATCCGCACGACGCCGTCGGGGGCTGCGTCTCGGGCGTTCTGCAGCAGGTTCACGCAGATCTGGACCATCGGATCGAGGGGGTAGGACACAGCCCCCCCCCCGTCGGCCTGCACGACGGCTCGCGAGCGATCGTGGGTGAAGACGACGGCGAGCGCCCGGTCGACCGCCGCGCTCAGTGGGGCTTCGCCGCCCCGGCCGGCGCCCTCGAGTTCCTCGACGCGGCCCAGGAGCGCGTGGGTGATGCGTCGGCAGCGCTGGACCTCGGCGACGATCACGTCCGCCGACTCCCGCACATCGGCTGCCAGATCGGCGTCCGGCGATCCGTCCCGGGCGCCGATCTCCGCGGCGTCGACGATGTCGCGCCCCAGGGTCTGAATCGTGGCCAGGGGCGTGTTGAGCTCGTGCGCGACGCCCTGGACGGTGCGCCCCAGGCTGGCGAGGCGCTCGGTGAGCATCAGCTGGCGCTGATGAAGGATGTCGCTGGTGCGGTCCAGGTAGAGCGTCATGAAGCGGTCGGGGGCGGGCAGGAGCAAGGCGACGGCCTCGTAGATGCGCTCGCCGCGCTCGAGGGACGCGCCGAACCGGCAGGGGTGGCTCAGCGGACGGCAGGATGGGCCGCCCTGGTCGCATGGACGCTCGCCGCGGCCCGGGCAGATCCACGGCGTGCCGGCCCGCGGGCCGAAGAGGTGCGCGGCCTTGGCGTTCTGCCAGCGTACCTGCCCGGCCTCGACCACCTCGAGGCCGGCGTCGAGGCCCTGGAAGGCCATGTCCAGCACCTCGTCGGCCTCGTCACGGGCGCTCATCTGATGGCGCAGCTCGCGGGTCAGGCGGGCGGCGAAGTAGGCCGCCATGCCCACCGTCGCGGTCACCGCGACGACGGTCAGCAGCAGGTCGAAGGGCGGCCGCGGATTCCAGCGGCCCACCTGCAGCGCCGGCACCAAGGCCACCGCAAGCTGGAGGGCCAGGCCCAGCGTCGACGCGGCCCCGGCGATGATCAGGGCACGTCGGCCACCGAGCAGCGCCGCCAGCAGCACCGGGAACACATAGAAGCCGACGAAGGGGCAGGCCGCGCCACCCGCTGCCCACAGGACGAGGCTCAGCGCGCCGGTGTCGAGCAGGGCCTGCCCGACGTGGCGGTCGTCGGTCTCACCGAGGCGGCGCGCGCGCCAGGTCAGGTACAGGTTGCTGACGACGCCCAACAGCACGGCCGCGCCGACGAGCGGGCCGTTGACGCCCGGCACCAGCCCCGCGACGGCGAGGCTCGCCGCGACCGCTACGCCGGCGAGCGCCAGCCAGCGCAGCCGGATGAGCCAGAGCAGCCGCGCGAGGCGGAGGGGGGTGGACGACATGGCCGCATGATAAGCACGCCGCGCGCCCTTCGCGTGCCCGACCTTGACACCTTCGGGCGAACGGGCGAAGAGTCCCGCATGCGCGCGCTCACTCTCGTTTGCTTGGCCCCGTCACTCCTCACAGGGGTCGCGTTCGCGCAGTCACCCGACGCGGGCGCCGAGCCGGCTGCCCCGGCCGCCGACACGATGGTGTTCGAGTCGCCCGTCCCCGTCGACCTCGAGCCGCCACCGTTGCCGGCGCCCGACGCCGACTTCAGCGCCGATCGCGCGCTCTTCCAAGAGGTGCGCACCGCGCCCGAGGAGGTGCGCGCGGCCCGTCGGGTGGTCGAGCAGGCCCGCGTAAGCGACGCCGGACCCCTGCACGCGCAGACGCCGGCGCTGGCGTGGCTCACCCAGGCGGTGGGCGGGGTCTTTGGCGCGGGGGCCGTGGGCTTGTTGTTCGGCAGCGTCGGCGAGGCCATCGATCCGGGCAACGACCGGCAGCCCCTCGGCGGATTCCACGGCGCGGCCGTAGGCGGCCTGGTGGGCACGGCGATCGGCAGCGCCCTGGGCGTGTGGGGGGCGGGGAGGCTCTTCGAGAAGGATAGCAACCCGGGCTGGTCCTTCCTGGGCGCCGGCATCGGGACCGCCGTCGGCGGCGGGGCGGCGGTCGGCATCGCGGCCGGTGTCAGCCACAAGGACGGCGGCGCCACGTTGGCGATCGGCACCGTCCTGCTCTGCCAGACCGCCCTCGCGATCGTCTTCGACGACTACGGCCTGCCCGGGCGCCCCGCGCCCGTCGGCGCCCCGGCGGTAGCGCCCCTGGGCCGCCACGGCGAGGTGCTCTTCGTCGTGCCGTTGATCGACCGGGCGTTCTGAGCCTGGCCAGCCCGAGCCTGGCCAGCGCCGGGCCGGGTCAGTCCCGAGCCAGCAGCGCCCGGGCCAGGGTCAGCGTGTGGTCCTCGGCGCCCCACAACATGGTGCCGACCTCGCCGCTGGCCACGCGCACGAGGTAGGACGACATCACCTGCAAGATGGCCGCGCGTACCGGGAAGGCCTTCGCGCCCGGCGCCGGATCGCTCCACGCGAGCACGGCCGCCTCCAGGCGTCCCACCAGATCGTTGAGGTTGCGCGCCACGAGCGCCTGGCCGGCGGAGCTGGTGTCGACCAGCTCGCGCAGCACGATGGTCACCAGGGCCGGGCGCTCGTCGGCGAAGGCCAACAGTCCGCGCGCCACGCCCTCGACGCGCTCCGCGAGCGTGCCCTCGCCCGCGCTCACTGAACCGGCGATGGCCTCGGACAGCTCGCCGAAGGCGCGCTCGACCACCGCCGCGTGCAGCTGCTCCTTGGTGTTGAAGTGGTAGAGCAGCGACGAGCGCCGGATGCCGGCCTCGGCGGCGATATCCCCCAGCCGGGCGTCGCGATAGCCGTGCGCGCCGAAGTGCTGCTCGGCCGCCCGCAGCAGGCGGAGCGTGGTGTCCTCGCGGTTGGCGTCTTTGCGGGGTCGTCCCACCGTCACCCGCCGCCCGGCTCGCAGCTGCCGGGGCTGCTCCCCGCGACGGCACCTTCGCAGGTGAGGTCAGCGCCGCAGACGACGAGGCCGTCGTCGCAGGTGCCCCCCTGGTCGCTCTGCACGCAGACGTCGTCCGAGCAGCTCGAGGCACCCGCGAGCCCCACGCAGTCGACGACGATGCGCTGGCCGTGGCCGCCCCCGAAGTCGATGCACTGGAGCGCGACGAAGGTCACGTTCGCGCAGACCTGGTCGTTGGAGCTGGCGGCGCAGCCCGGGACGCCGGACCGGCAGACGCCCTCGGTGTTGCTCGTCAGCGAGCAGCCCATGTTGCGGTCGATGACCCCGTTGCGGCCGCAGGGCAGCACGATGATGGTGTCCTCGCCCGTCTCGATGAGGCAGGGGCTGCCCTCGGGGACGAGGCAGGTCGGGTTGCCGTCCCCGGGCCGCAGGAAGCAGGTCGCGTCGGCGGCCGGGCAGTCGAGGGCGACGCCGCTCTCCTCGCCGGGCGCGCCGCACACCACCACGCGGTCGTCGAGGCAATGCGGGCCTTCGCCCAGCGCCGTGCAGTGGCACTCGACGTCGCCGTCCGCGGCGCATCGGCCGTCGCAGACCGGTGTCCCGTCGCAGTGGAAGCGCAGCTCGACGCGGGCCGTCGCCTCGAGGCCGCCCTGATCGAAGAAGCGGCCGATGAAGGACCGGCGCTGCTCGTCGGGGAAGTCGAGGGGCTGGCCCCGGTGAATCTCGTCCCAGGTCAACCGCAAGGAGTAGGCCCCCTCGGCCGCCGAGGTGCTGAAGGTGCCGTAGCTGGCCCCGGACTCGCTCTCGAGCTGGCCCCCGATGAGGTCGTCGATGCCCTGCGGATCGGTCACGACGGCCGAGAAGATGACGTCCTGGCCCGGGCGCATCGCGTTGACGTTCGTGCTGAAGCGCAGCACCTGCGGGGCGCCCGCCATATTGGCCTGGCAGCGGCCGGCGCCGTCACAGCTGCCCTGCTGGCAGTCGCCGCAGGATCGTCCGCACTGGGGATCGGGGCCGCACGCGCGGCCGTCGCAGTCGGGGGGGCAGGCCTCGCCGCCCTGGCCGGGCTCACCACCCTGGCCGGGCTCACCACCCTGGCCGGGCTCACCACCCTGGCCGGGCTCACCAC
>CALBMW010001020.1 GCA_937896275.1 uncultured Myxococcales bacterium | reverse complement strand
GCCCGGGGCCCGTCGAGCCGCGGCTGCGGACGTACGCCGCGGAGCGCCCGCCCGGGCGCGTCCGCAGCAGGCGGGCGATTGATGGACACCTCTTGAGCCCGGTCAGGGCGCCTCCGGCTCGTAATACCACGCCGGCCCGTTGCAGCCGACCGAGGCCGCGTCGCACGCGCCGACCACGCCGTCACCGACGAAGTCCCACCACAGCGCGGCTTGCAGGCGCGCGTCGTTGTTGCAGACGTGGTAGCTCGCGAGCTCGGCCTGGAGGGTCATCAGCACGGCGCCCAGCGCCTCGTCGAAGCCTTGCCCCCAGTCGGCGCCCGGCACGAAGTCGCATTGCGCGGCGAGCGCCAGCGCCCCGTCGACGTCGCCCCCCTGCAGCAGGCCGACGAGGCCAGGCAGGCCCGGATCGGGGCAGGTGAGCTTGCCGTCGAGCCACCCCGCCAGCTCGCCCACCACCTGCTCCACGAGGCCAGCGTCCAGCGCGTCGAGGCTGAGGAAGTCCGTGCCGCACTCGCAGGCCGTGAACGCTTCGGCCAGCGCCAGGGCCGCCCCGCGCGGCGCCACCTCTTCGCTCGCGGCCACCGTGGCCAGGATGGGCGTGCCGTCGGGCGCGACGGCGTCGGGCGAGGTGCCGTGGTTGAGATCGACGAAGGCGCGGTCGGCCTCGCCCGGGCAGCGCACCGACAGCAGCATCGTCGTGTGCGGCGGCCAGAAGGGCGAGGAGCGCCCGGGGCCCTCGCGGTAGGCGTCCTTCTGCAGCCACTCCATGCGCAGCGAGCATTGGGGCTCGGGCCCGCCGTCCGGCCCCTCGGGCCCTGCGTCCGGCCCCGCGGTCCGCGCGTCCGGCCCATCGGGCGCGGCGTCTGCGGGACGCGCGGCGTCGGGCGCCGTCCCTCGGTCCGGGCTCGGGTCGCCGGTCGAGGCGTCGAGCGCGCCCGCCGCGTCGGCGCCGGCCTGCCCGGCCGGCTCGGCGCCGCCATCGTCACACGCGCACAGCCCCGCGCACAGGGCTCCGATCCAAAGGTGTCTCATCGCTCGACCTCCAGGGGCAGAGCATCGACCGGCGCTGCACGCCGTGTCCACCTCGGCGCGGATGGGCTGGGTGGGGCCGCCGCCGCTCTCCATCGTCGCGGACGCCTGGACACCCGAGGCGATCCGAGAGCGTCAGGCGCGCATGGCGGACGCAGCGGTCCGCATCGGGCGGATCGACGCGGGTGACGGTGATTGAGGCTGTTGGATCGTCAGCCGGGCGACGCGCGGCGCCGGCGGGGCTGAGCGCGGGCTGATGCACAGCCGCCCTTGGTCTGCGCTCAATCCACCGGCGCGATCTCGGGGTGCAGGTGCACCGCCAGCCAGAGCGCGCCGTCGCTCGTTCGCTCGACCCGGTGTTCGGTCCCCGCCGGCAGCCACAGGTGGTCGCCCGCCACGAGATCGACCCGCTCGCCCGCCACGACCAGGGTCGCCTGCCCCGCGAGCAGCACCACCCACTCGTCCTGCGTCTGACGGTCGTCGCTCGTGTCCGGCTGGCCGCTCGACACGATGCGCTCGATCTGCAGCCGGCCGTGGCGCCGCACGTCCTCGAAGCGTTCGCCCGTCGGCGGCGGATCGGCGTCGACGAAGAGGTTGCCTCGGCGAAGCTGCATCGTGGTCCTCCGGCGGGCGCTGGGGGTCTGCACGAGCGCCGGTCCCGCGCTGTGCGGCGCCCACGTCGGGCGACAGCTTGACCCGGCGGCGGCGCGCCGCGCAACCCGGCGACCGTGGGACTGCGCGG
>CALBMW010001019.1 GCA_937896275.1 uncultured Myxococcales bacterium | reverse complement strand
CATGTCTTTCATCAACTACAGCTCGAGAGAGATCAACTGCAAGATCGTCTACTACGGGCCAGGCCTGTGCGGGAAGACGACGAATCTTCAGTACATCTACGCCAAGACGAATCCCGAGGCGAAGGGCAAGATGATCTCCCTGGAGACGGAGACGGAGCGCACGCTCTTCTTCGACTTCCTGCCCCTCTCGCTCGGTGAGATTCGTGGCTTCAAGACCCGCTTCCACCTCTATACGGTGCCAGGGCAGGTGTTCTATGACGCCAGCCGGAAGTTGATCCTGAAGGGCGTCGATGGCGTGGTCTTCGTCGCCGACTCCCAGGTCGAGCGCATGGACGCCAACATCGAGAGCCTCGAGAACCTCCGCGACAATCTGCGGGAGCAGGGCTACGACCTCGACAAGTTGCCGTACGTCGTCCAGTACAACAAGCGCGACCTGCCCACCGCGGTCGACGCAGACTACCTTCGGGGCGCGCTGAACCCGACCCGCGTTCCGGACTACGAGGCGGTCGCCACCACCGGCATCGGCGTCTTCGACACGCTAAAGGCCGTCGCCAAGCAGGTGCTCATCGAGCTCAAGCGCGGCCGCTGAGCGGCCCCGGAGCTCTTTCCCCGGTGACGCGCGACGCCTCATCGCCGCCAGCCTCGGCGCTACCCGAGCCACGAGGCGTGCTCGGGCACGTCCGCTACACCTTCGGCGGTCTACGTCAGCTTCGAGCGTGGCAGCTTCGCCTGCAGGCGATCGACGCCGCTCTGCGTGGCGCCGTGCGCGCTCGCGATGAGGCCCTCGCCGACGTGGGGCGGGCCGCGCTCGAGCAGGGCGAAGGCCACGGGCGGTCGGCCGAACGCGTGCGGGCCTTCGCCGAGTCCCTCCACACTCTCGAGCACGAGCAGCAGGATGCCGACGCGCGACGGGACGCCTTGGCGATCGAGGTGGCCGCTGCCGAGGACGCGCGGCGTGAGGCGCTGAGGCGAATCGACGAGCGGGTCGACGAGATCAAGGCAGGGCTGGCGCCCCTTCAGCGGCAGGTCGAGTCCGCACGGCGAAGTATCGCGGAGTTGGAGCGCGTCGCCGCCACCCAGGCCGAGCAGCACCGGCACCTCGAGGCCCGCCTGCATCGGCTCGGCCCGCCGCCGGCGCTGACGCCGCACGAGCGTATCGCGGCGCTCGTCGAGGAGCGTCACGGCGTCGAGGCGCGCATCGAACAGTTGGCCGCGGAAGTCGCACCACGTCAGGCCGAGATCGAGGCAGCGCGCGCGCCGCTGGCCGGCTGGCGGCACGAGATCGCCGCCCTCGACAACCGCCTCCGGGCCCTGTCGGCGGAGCGCGTCGAGGTGGCCCGAGCGTCCGAACAGATTTGCGCCACCCTGGCCGATCGGCTCGCCGAGGCTGCGGAGGCCGCAGACGCGCTGGCGGGTCGACGCCGCGCGCTGCTGGTGGATCTGGGGCGCGAGGTGCTGCGCGACGACGCGGCGGCCCCCCCAGGCGAGCGCGAGCGCGCCCACGCCGCCCTCGAGGCCATCGGCAGCCTGCGTCGCGAGCGCGAAGCGCTGCATGCCCTGCGGGCCTCGTTCGACGGCGGACCGGTCCGTCGCACGTTTTGGGTGGCGGGTGCAGCGTTGCTGCTGCTCCTCGTAATCTGGGCGCTCTGGTAGCGGACCTTCGAAAGTTCGACCGCTCGGGCGAGCCGAAATAAACTCGGGTCGTGCCTCGAGACCTCAAAGTACGGCAGCTGCTCGCGACCGCCGAGCGCCACACCCGGGCCCACCGATTGGCGCGCGCCGTGCGGTCCTATCGCCGCGTCCTGGCGCTCACTCACGATGGTGACTTCGCCCGCGAGCTGGCCCACGCCCGCCTGGGTGACCTGCACCTGGGCCAGGACCGGCCGGGGCTGGCCTTGCCGCACCTCCTGCGCGCCCAGGCGCTGTCGCGCGGCGAGCCGGAGTACGCGCTGATGATCGGGCGGGCCCTGCTGGCCCTCAGCCGGGCGGAGGAGGCGGCCGCGGTCCTGTTCGACGCGGTCGGCTCGACGCCCCACGCGGCACAGGCGCTGGCCGAGCTGGCGAGAGCCGCCGCTTCGCTGGGGGATCACCGCACCGCCGGCACCTTGGCCCGCCACGCGGCCGCCCGGGACGCCTGCTGGCAACCCACCGCCATCGCGTTCGCGGACGCCTGACACCAGCACCTTCGCGGGATGGGCCTCAATCGGGCGCCGCGGATCCACGCGCGGCGATGGCCACGACCCGCGTGCCGTCATGGCCGAGCGCGTGCAGCAACGCCCCGCGCGCCGACCGGACGGAGGCGTCGGCGTTGAGCGCGCCGTTCTCGGGGAAGCAGCTGATCGCGGCGCTCGCGCTGAGCTGAAGCCGCTGCTCGCCCACCTTGAAGACGTGCCGCCCGAAACGGGCGAGCACCCGCTCGCACTGATGAAAGGCACCGTGTTGCTCGGTGCCGGCCATCACGACAGCGAAGCAGTGGTCGTCGACGCTGCCGGAGACGTCGGCGTCTCGGCACTCGGTCTCCACCGCCTGTCCGAGCTGACGCGCGCCGTCCGTGGTGAGGGCCTCGCCGTACCGTCGGCCGAGGATCGCCGGATGGTCGAGCGCGTAGACCGCGACCGTGTACGGCTGGCCGTAGCGCTCGGCCGCGGCGTGGACGCGGCGCGCGTGTCGATCGAGCTCGGCGCGCGCGTGGACCGAACCGCTGATGCCCGGCGTGCTCGCGGCGAGCCGCAGCTGCTCGCGCGCCAGGGTCCCCCCGAGCAGCGGTCCGAGGCGCATGAGCAGGTCTTCGCGCTCCGGGCGAGGCTGGCCCGAGAAGAAGGCGTGGGTCACACCGACGGGGCGCCCGTCGAAGATCAGCGGCACCGCCAGCACGGCGTCGAAGCCACCCTGCTGCGCAACGGCGTTGAGCGACACCGTGCGCGGATCATCACCGATGCCGCACACCGAGACGGGCTCGCCACGCTGGATGGCCTCGCGGACGTCGCCGGTCGCGTGCTTCAGCGGCACCGGGCGCCCGGGCGGAAAACGGCGCAAGTAGTCGAGTGGAAGGCCATAGGTGCCGAGCGGCACGACCTCGGCGTCTCCCTGCAGGGCCAGCAAGGCGAGCCCGCGGGCGCCCCCGAGCACCGCGATGCGGCCGCAGAGTTCGGCCACGCCGCCTTCGAACGGGGTCTGGCGGGCCAAGCGCGCGGCGATGCCGAGGACCGCGTCGAGCGCGTGGGCGGCGTCGATGGGCATGAGCTACCTCGTCGGTGGCAGACGGTACCACAGGCCTGGAGGTGCGCCCATTTCATCCCCTGGCCTTGACGGGCGCACCGGACGGGCCTTTCTTTGACGCCGCAACTCGTGGGTCGGGAGGGAAGGAGTGCGCGTCGTCTGTCCACAGTGCGGCGAGAGGGTCGAGCTGGCGCTTCGCCACGGCCTCACGGGCAGCCTGTGCCCGCAGTGCAACGAGGTGGTCACCCCCCCGACAGGCGCGTCCACCCCGCGGCCGCGTCCGCGCCCGGTCGCGGCCGCGGCGGTCCGAGAGCGCCCCGTCTGCCCGGGGTGTGGCCTGACCCGCGATCGTGACGCTCGTCGCTGCGAGGGCTGCGGCACGCCTTGGACCTACCGCACGGTGGTGGTGGGCTTCGTCTCCGATGACGCGCCCGACCGGCTGCTTGTCTATGTCATGCGCCGCAGCCCGGGGCAGCGTTCGTCCGCCGGTGAGTTGAAGCGGCTGACCCAGTTGCCCGCGGTCGTGCAAGGCGGGCTCACCGAGACACAGGCGCGGCGCGCGAAGCAGGAAATCGAGGCGTTCGGCGCGCTGGGGCGGGTCGAGCCCGACGCGGACGCGCGCGTCGCACGCCCGCTCCATACCTCGGGGGGCCTGCGCTTGGCGCTCTTGGCGGTGGCCGCCGTGCTGGCGCTCGGCACCGGG
>CALBMW010001018.1 GCA_937896275.1 uncultured Myxococcales bacterium | reverse complement strand
GCCCCAAGGGCCTCACCCCCTACCTCTATCGTTGCCTGCGCGACCGCTTGAAGCCGGAGGGGATCGCGTGCCGCTTCGTCGACGGGCGCGACGTGGGCGCGGCGGCCGGCAGCGCCGCGGTCGCCGCGCCGAGCGGGCTGATGGCGAGCATGGTGAGCGCCCTGCGCGACGCCGTGCGCGGCGCCATCGACCGTCAGGTCATCGTCCTGCCTCACCTCGATCTGCTCACGAGCTCGAGCGGGACGCTCACGGGCGAGGCGCGCGAGGTCATCGCGCTGATGTACGAGAACCCGACCCTTCTGTGGTTGGGGTTCTGCGATCCCTCCTTCCCCGTCCCGCGGGTGGTGCGTGATCTCTTCCCCCACCGGCAGTCGCTGCTGGGCCTCCCCCGCGACCGCCTCGCCGCCCTCGTTACCCGGCGCGAGGCGCGCAAGCTGGGCCGCGACGGGCTGGACGTCTACGCGCTCTACAGTCACGTGTCCGGGCTGGACGCGGTCCGGCTGCGCAACCTGCTCGGCGCCCTCGACGGCGAGGATCTGCCCCTCGATCCGAGCCCCGCCTGGCGGTCGATCCGCGAGGCGACGCTCGAGCCGGGCCTGAGCCTGCCGCGCGTCGACCTCGACGCCGACCTCGGCGGCTATGGCGCCGTCAAGCGACGCATCCGTCGCGAGATCCTCGACGTCGTGGCGCACAAGGAGCGCCTGACCGATCCCTGTGCGATCGAGCGCGCCGAGGGGCTGCTGCCGCGCGGCATCGTCTTCTGGGGCCCACCCGGCACGGGCAAGACGCTCTTCGCCAAGGCCATCGCCACGGCGCTGGGCGCCGCCATCCAGGTCGTGAGCGGCCCCGAGCTCAAGAGCCGCTGGGTGGGCGAGAGCGAGGCGCGCATCCGTCAGGTGTTCCTGCGCGCCCGGCAGAGCGCCCCGGCGCTCATCATCTTCGACGAGCTCGACGCCTTCGCCAGCGCGCGCGGCACCTACGGTGGGTCGGGCGTCGAGCACTCGATGGTCAACCAGCTGCTCACCGAGATGGACGGCTTTCGGGCCAACGAGATGGTGCTCGTGGTCGGCACGACCAACCTGGTCGAGGCGATCGACCCCGCGCTTCTGCGCCCGGGGCGCTTCGAGTTCCAGCTGCAGGTGCCCTACCCCGACGCCACGGATCGCGAGGCCATCGTGGCCATCCACGATCGGGCGCTGCGGCTCGAGATGACGTCGGCCGCGCGCGCCCACCTCGTGCGTCAATCGGCCGCGCCCCATGAAACGGGCACGCCCTGGTCGGGCGACCACCTGCAGGCCCTGGGACGCGCGCTCGCGCGTCGGCGCCTCCGCGATGGGCTGACGGGGCCGACGACGCCGACCGACATCGACCTCGTCCTGACCGAGCACACCGATCGCCCCACCCTCACCGCGGCCGAGCGGCGCGTGGTGGCGACGCACGAGGCCGGGCACGCCATCGTCGCCCTCCACTCCCCCCACATGCCCCCCATCGAGCGCATCTCGATCCGCGGCGACGTCGCCGGCACCCTGGGCTTCGTGCGCTACGCGGATCCGGCGGCCCGCCACGTGGTCACGCGCGGTCAACTGCTGGACACGCTCGGGACGCTGTTCGGCGGCCGCGAGGCCGAGCTGTTGCTGCTCGACGACATCAGCGTGGGGGCGGCCCACGACCTGTCGCGCGCCACCGAGATCGCGCGCGACGTCGTGGCGCGCTTCGGCATGGGGCCCGACGACCTCGAGGTGCGGGACTTCGGCACGGGCCGGCCGGGCGAGGCCAACGGACAACTCGCCGACGCCACCCGCGCGCGGCTCGATCTCGCGGTGCGCGCGGTGCTCGAGACGGCGAGGGCCCGCGCGCGCACGACGCTCGAGGCCCACCGCGGCGCGCTCGAGACCTTGCGCGACCTGTTGCTGACCCATGAGGTGGTCGAGGCCGAAGCCTTCACCCACCTCGGCCCGTGAGCGAGGACGCCGACCATGGCCGAGCTGCTGATCCGCGTGGTGATCGACCCCCAGACCGGCGAGAGGCGGGTCGTCATCGACTACGCCAGCGACGCCGACGCCCTGCCGATGGAGCACGAGGACGAGCACCGGAGGCTGGCGCGAGCCCTGATCGGCGCGGACGACGCGGGCCTGGCTCGCGCGCCCACCGCCCCCCCCGCCGTCGCGACGGAGGCCCAGCAAGCCGAGCAAGCCCAGCGAGCCGAGCGAGCCCAGCAGGCCCAGCAGGCCCAGCAAGCCCAGCAGGCCCAGCAGGCCCAGCAGGCCCGGCAGGCCCAGGCGGCCGGCGAAGAGGAGCCCGGTTGATCCTCGCGGCGCCCGACGCCGCCCTCCTCGAGGTGGCGCTGCGCGCTGGCGTCGTGCCCCCCGAGGTGGCCGGCCGTCCGGTGCGTGGCGCGCGTCGCGGGCGTGGGATCTTCGTCGAGCTCCCCGACGAGGACGCCGGCCTGCTCGAGGCCCTCCGTGGCGCCGGATTCGAGCCCTGCCACGCGCCGCCACCGCTCGCCCTCGCCCCGGCATGGCCGGCGTTGTGCCTGCTCGGGCCCGCACCACGCGCCGCACGCTCCGGGCCCCCCGGTCCCCTGCTGTTCCTCCTGCCGCCCGGCGTCCCCTGGGGTCCGTTGGCGGCCGAACTCCTGCGCCTGGGCTGCGACCGACAGACCGTCGCGCGCGAGGCCGGCGCCGAGGGGCCGTCGTTCGCGATTCTCGCAATGAATCCGCCCCTCTTCGTAACGCTCCGGTATGCGGAGGGTGCAGGTGACGGCGAGGCCTTCGCGCCCGCCACGGCCGGGCCCGGGTCGACGCGCGTGTGGGTCTCGCTGGGCACGACCCATCCGCTGGCCGAGGCGCTGCGCGCGCCGACGGGCGCCCTGCTGTGCCTCGGGCGGGGTGGGTGGCGCGTGGTGCCGGACGGCCCCTGGACGCCCCTCGACGCCACGCTCCAGGTCCAGGCGCCCGCCAGCCGGGCCCTCGGTGCGGCGCGGTCGCAGGACGGCGTCGGCCGTCTGCGCGTGACGCTGCGCCTGGCACGCCTGCGCGCCGAGCGCGCGTCGCCCTCGCTGTGGGTGTTGCGCGGGGGCGCCGTGCCACGGCTGGAGGCGCTGTTGCAGAGCCTGCCCGAGGCCGGCGCGGGCCGCCTTCGCCTGGCCGTGGCGGGCCCCGCCGATGACCCGATCCTGGTCCTGCGCAGCGTCCCCGGCGGCGCGCCGCCCACCCTGCCCGCCGACGCCGAGGCCTACGCGGCGCGGCCGGGCCTGCCTCGCCTGCACCTGCCCTCCTACCGCGTCCTGGCGCCGCCCCTGCGGCTCGATCGCCTGCGCGCCGTGCTCTGCCCCGACCCCGCGCGCGTGTACTGGCTGGTGCCCGAGGGCGACGCGGTCGAGGTCGGCTTCCACGTCGAGTCCGTGCCCGAGTCCGCCTTCGCGCCCCTCGAGTCCCTGATCGACCATATCGTGGCGGGCGCCGCCCGCACGCTCGACGCTTGGGAGGGTGCGGTCGGCCTGGACTTCGAAGACCTCGTGCCGCCCGTGAGGCCCGACGCCCAGCCCGCTCACGAGCGATCCTCGCTCGCGGCGCCCCAGACCGCCGACGCGGCGAACGGCGCGGCCCCGAGGGTGCAGGCCGAGGCGCAGGACGCCGACGCCCCCCGGTCGATGGTCGACCGCCCATCGCGCGCCGCCGCGGGCCCCCCCCTGACGCCGGCCCTGACGCCCGAGGGGACGGCCCGCGAAGCCCTCGCCGCGGCCGTGCGTGCCTTTCGCCTGGACGCCGACCCCCTCGATGCCGCCCATCGCGCGTCTGCCTGGGCCGATCTGGCCGAGCGATACGACGCCGTGGGGGCGGCGCGCGACGCGACGCGTTGCTGGCCGCGCGCGCTGTGGGACGCGACGCCGGTCGACGGCGCGCGGTGGTCGGCGGCCTG
>CALBMW010001017.1 GCA_937896275.1 uncultured Myxococcales bacterium | reverse complement strand
GGCGGCCCACCCCCCGGACCCGACACGCGCCCCGACCCCCGGCAACTGTGCGACGACTACTGCGCGCGGTTCGACGAGTGCTTCGTGCCCGTCTGCCCCGCCCTCGACGGTCATGTCGACCAGATCTGCCGCCAGGGCTGCCGGCAGCGCCCCGCCGCGCTCGAGGCCGCCATCGCGCTGCCCTGCGACGCCTTCAACGAGATCATCTTCGAGGCCGCCCCCCAACTCGATCGCGTGTGCAGCGACGCGCCGCCCCCCCCCGAGTGCGAGCGCATCTGCGACACGGCGGTGGCCTGCGGCATCCCTGGGGGCGCCGACCAGTGCGCGCTCATCTGTCGCGCCGTGGACGACCCGGTCCGCGGCTGCCTCGAGAGCGCGGATGAGGACTGCGAGGCGCTGTTCGGGTGCTTCCAGGGTGGCGGTGGCGGCCCGAACCCACCGGGCCAGGGCCCCCCACCGCAGCAGCGCTGCGACAACTACTGTCAGCGCGGCGCGCGGTGCCTCTTCGACGCCTGCGCGCCCGGCACCGTGCCCGACGGCTACGTGGCACGGTGCCGCGAGGCCTGCATCGACGACCCCATCAGCCTCGAGGATCTCGCCGCCTTCAACGATCAGCGCTGCCCCGAGATCGTGGCCGGGCTGCGGGCCGCCGACGCCGGCGTCGACATGCGCTGCGACAACGACCCCGCCGCCGCCTGCGCGGTGCTCTGCGCCGACGCGATCCAGCCCTGCACCGATCTCGACGCCGCCGCCTGCGCCGAGACCTGCGCGGGCTTCGACGAGCCCAACCTGCGCTGCGTCCAGTTCGCCGACAGCTGCGGCGCCGTGCGCGCCTGCTTCGGCGACGCCGAGGGCCAGGGGCGATGCGAGCGACGCTGCGAGCGGCTCGAGAGCTGCCTGCTCGAGGCCTGCCCGCCGCGCATCATCCCGCCGGATCTGTCGATCAACTGCGCCGCGGGCTGCCTGGACGATCCGCCCACCGAGGAAGAGATCGTGCAGTGGGAGGCGTCGAGCTGCGAGGACGTGCGACGCACCGTGTACCGCGACAACCGACAGCTCGCGCCGCTGTGCGAGGGCAGCCGCGACTTCCGGCCCAGCGGTGAGGAGTGCGCGGCCTTCTGCGACAACGCGCTCGAGGCGTGCATCGGCCTCGGCGGTCGCAACTTCTGCCTCGCGGCCTGCGCCAGCCTCGATCGCGACCAGTACCAGTGCGCGCTCGAAGCTCAGGGCGACTGCGCGCTGATCGACACCTGCCTGCAGTGAGCCGATGATGGCGACGGTGCTGGCGCTGCTCGCGCTGCTGGCCGATCCCAACGCCGTGGCGCGCGCCCACGCGGCGCGGGCCGAGCAGGCGCTGGCACGCGGGGACGCCGCGCTCGGCCGCGCCGCCTACGAGCAGGCCATCGCGATCGATCCCCAGCTCTCCTGGCTGCTGGGCGTGGCGCAAGCGCTGGCCGCGCGCCCCGAGACCTGCGCCGCGGCCGGATCGGCCTTCGATCGCTTCGACACCCACTGCAACGGCTGCCTGCTCCAGGCGCGCGCCGCCGAGGCGCGACGCGACGGCCTGCAGCGATGCGGGGCGACCATCACCGTGACCACGGACCCACCGGGCGCCTCGCTCTCGGTCAACGGGGCGCCGGTGCTGCCACCGCTGCGCCGCTGGCCGGGCCTCTTCCGGCTCACCGCGACATGGGGTGAGTCGGGCAGCCGCACAGTGAGCGTCTGCCCGGCGCCGGGGGAGCTCCGCGCCCTGCGCGTCGCGCTCGACGGTGATGCCGCTGCGGTGGGCGGCGCGGCCGATCCGACGTCCGCGGCGCAGACCTTCGCCGCGGCCGCCGATGCGCTCATCTCACAGGGGGACCCCTGCGCGGCCGCCGACATGCTCGAGCAGGCGCGCGCCGCCCAACGCGAGCCGGGGGTGCTCTTCCGCCTCGCGCGCATCTGGTCCGAGACGCCCGGCCGATGCGTGGACGCCCTGCGCGCCTACGACGCCTTCGTGGCCCAGTGCGCCTACTGCGCCCAGCGCGAGACCGCCCGCCAAGCGCGCGCCCGCCTCGCCTACCGGTGCGTGGGCCGCCTCGCCATCGGCGTGTCGCCCCACGACGCGAAGGTCGAGCTGGACGGACCCGCCGCCCCGCACGGCGACGCGCGCCGGCTGCCGGGGCGATACACCCTGCACGCCAGCGCTCCCGGCTACCACCCGGTCGATCTGTCCGTCCCCGTGACCCAGGGCGAGGAGCGCCGCTTCGACCTCGATCTGGTGCCGGTCGTCCCGCCGCCGCCGGCCTACGCCGTGCACCCCGCCCTGAAGTGGATCGCCTGGAGCCTGGGCGGCGCGGGGCTGATGGCCGGGGGGGTGGGGCTCGTGGGCGCCGACCAGGATCGCGCGCCCCTCCTCGCGGCCGCGTTCAGCCTCGGCGTCGCTGGCGGCGCGGGCGGCACGGCCTTGTGGCGATACGAGGAGGCCTGGGGGCGCAAACCGCCCGCACAACCGCTGCGGCGCCTGTTCACGGGCGTCGCGCCCACCGCGGACCCCGACACCGCGCGGGCCCCCTGAAAATCTGCGCCCCGCGCGCCCCACGCGAGGGCACGCTTCCCGAGCGACTCCCTCGGGGCCGCGCATCGCCGGCGTCAGAACGCGCCGACCGGTGCTAGATTGTTGCCGTGAAGCCCCCCGCATCCGACCCGCGCGCGCCGCGGTGCAGCCGCTGCGACACCCCCGTGCGCGGCGTGGCCCGCTTCTGCAGCACGTGCGGGGCGCCGGCGTCGCATGTGGGTGAGGACGAGGATCCGCTCGTCGGCAGCGTCCTGGCGGGCCGTTTCCAGATTCAGGAGCGCATCGGCGAGGGCGGCATGGCGGTCGTGTACCGGGCCGAGCAGACCACCGTGCGCCGCCCGATCGCCCTCAAGGTGCTGCGCGAGCGCCACGCACGCGACCGCTCTCAGTTCGCCCGCTTTCAGCGCGAGGCGCGCGCGGTGAGCCTGCTCAACCACCCCAACACCATCACCGTCCACGACTTCGGGGAGACCGAAGACCAGCACGCGTTCATCGCGATGGAGCTGGTCCCGGGCGTGAACCTCGGCACCCTGCGCAAGGATGGCCCGCTCCCGTGGCGGCGCGCGATCCACATCGTGCAGCAGGTGTGCGCCTCGCTGCAGGACGCCCACGACCACGACATCGTCCACCGCGACCTCAAGTCCCAGAACATCATGGTGGGGCTGCGTGGCGATGACCCCGACGCGGTCAAGGTGCTCGACTTCGGCATCGCCAAGGCCCGCTTCGAAGACGACGATCCGCTCCTCACCAGCCCCAACATCACGCTGGGCACGCCCGACGTGATGGCACCGGAGGTGTTGGTGGGCGAGCCTGCCTCTCCGTGCTCGGACATCTACGCGTTGGGGGTCGTGCTCTTCGAGCTGCTCGCGGGCCGGCGCCTGTTCCCCTTCGAGAAGGTGGGCGAGGTCGTGCACGCCCAGATGTTCGCGGCGCCCCAGGCCTTCTCCGAGATCAACCCACGGCACGACGTGCCGCGCGATCTCGAGGCGCTGGTGCACGAGATGCTCGCCAAGAAGCCTGGCGATCGCCCCGACAGCATGCGCGAGGTCGCCGCGCGCCTCGGCCGCGTCGCGCAGGCCCGCGTCGAGGACGCCTCCGCCCCGCCGGGCGCCCTGACCGAGCCGCCCCGGCCGAGTACGAGCGAGCTACCACCGGCGCTGCGGCGCCTGATCGAGCGCATCAAGGGCTCGCTCGACTTCCCTGCGTTCGCCCACAACGTCGCGCAGCTCAACGCCCTGTGCGATCGCGACGACGTGACGCCCGATCAGCTCGCCGACGTCGTACTGCGCGACTACGCCATCACCGAGAAGCTGCTGCGCATGGTCAACTCGGCCTGGTACCGGCGCGGCAACAAGCCGGTCTCGACCATCTCGCGCGCGGTGGTGATGCTGGGCTTCGAGCAGGTGCGCCGGATCGCGACCAGCCTGATGTACTGGCAACACCTCGAGAGCGGCGAGGCCCAGCCCCGACTGGATGCGGCCGTGCGCTCGCTCTCGAGCGCCGTCCTGGCGCGCGCGTTCGCGGGTGAGGTGGCCGAGGTGGACGGCGAGGAGGCCTTCGTCTGCGCGATGTTCCAGAGCTTCGGGAGGCAGCTCGTGCTGCACCACCTGCCCGCCGAAGCCGAGGCCGTGGGCCGCGCGATGGCCGAGCTCGGGCTGGCCGAACCCGAGGCGGCGCAGCGCGTGCTGGGTATCACCTTCGAGCAGCTCGGCGCGGGCATCGCCGAGCACCTTTCGTTTCCGGACAACGTCATCCGCACGATGCAGCCGATGCTGCCCGAGCACGAGGTGCGGCCCCGGACCCCGGCGCAGAAGCTCGCCAGCCTGGCCACCTTCAGCAACGGGCTGGCCGAGGCGCTCGAGGCGCCCACCGAGCGGCGCGCCGAGAAGATGGCGGGGCTGCAGCAGCGCTTCGGCGAAGGACTCTCGCTCACGCCGGCGCGCACCCAGGCCGTGCTCGGCCAGGCGCACGAGGCCCTGACCGAGATGCTGTCGCAGCTCGATCTCGACGTCGACCGCGCCCCCCTGCTGATCGGGCTGCAGGCCGAGGCCCAGGCCGGCGCCGCGGTGAGCGCGCCC
>CALBMW010001016.1 GCA_937896275.1 uncultured Myxococcales bacterium | reverse complement strand
GTCGGCGGTGCGTAGGTGGCCTCGATCGTGATGCTCTGTCCGGGCGGCACCACCAGCGGATCGTCGAGGCGGCCAATGAGGATCCGCTCCCCCTGCCGCGCGCCAAAGTCCTGGCTGCCGTTCACCTCGAGCTCGGTGATCACCAGATCGACCAGGCCGACGTTGGTGATCAGGATGTCCTCGCCCGCCGTTTGCCCGGCCTCGACCTCGCCGAAGTCGACGGTGCGGGGGGACACGCGAATCTCTGCCCCCTGCCCGCCGGTGCCCACGGGGATGCGCACGTCGCGCGCGTCCGGATCGTTGGTCGAGACCAGCACCGCGCCCGAGTCGGCGGTCTCGCGGTCGTCGGCCGGTGCATAGCGCACCGCCAGCGTCACCGTCGCGTCGGTCCCACCGGGCAGCGTGATGCGCTCCGGCGGCGCCACCAGCTCGCCGTCCTGCTCGACGAAGACCGAGAACTCCTGCCCCGTGGTGGACTTGTCGTCGAGGGTGATGGCCTGCATCACGAGGTCGCCGCTGCCGCGGTTGATCACCTGGACGCGGCGAACCTCGGACTGCCCGATCTCGAGCTTGGCGAAGGTGAAGGCGGCGGGCAGCGTGTCGAAGAGCGGTGTCTTGGTGGAGCGCTTCTCGCCGCACGAGAGCGTCAGCCCGGCCAGGAGCAACCCCAGCCCCAGGCGCACGCCGACTCGGTGGGCGCGGCGGGGCAGGGCAGACATCGCTTCTTCCACGCTCGACCTCCAGACATGAAACGACCCCGCGCCGCTCGCCGGCCAGGGTCGTTCGCTCATCCCGCGGGGAACCGTGCGCGACCGGCCGCCGTCACGGGCTGCCCGGCGCCGCCGGACGCTGGGTCATGTACTGATCACGCAGTTCGACCCGCATCTCGGGCCAGTGGATGCGCGCGACGTCCCAGAAGTGATCCTCGGCCTCGAGCTCGCGCGCCTCGCCGCGCGCCTCGGTCGAGTCGAAGGCCAGCTCGCCCTTCAGGAAGATCCGAACCCGGGCGAAGCTCGGCCCGTACTCGGTGCCGTTCGTGCGCCCGCGGCTGCTGTAGTAGTGCACGCCGACGGCGTAGGGCGCGCCCAGCACCGCGGTGTTCTCCGGGTTGTCCAGGTTGATGTTCTCGGGCCCGGTCCCGTTGATGTCGTCGATGTCGATCGACGGATCGTCGGCCGGGTTGTCCACCTGCCCCCAGTCCGGCACCGGGTTCGCGTAGTAGGTGTCATAGGGCGCGGCGAACCAGTTGGGCGCGCTCGGGTGCAGCAGGTGAAGGTCCAGATCGGCGCCCTGATCGTCGGTGGGATCCGCGTCCGCCGGCGTGTCCCACACCAGCTGCACGTGAATGGCTTCGTCGGGCTTGGCCACGATGGTGACGACCGCCGCGTTCTCGCACGCGACCGAGTCCAGCCCCAGGTTGTCACGCACCCGCAGCTCGATGGTGTAGGTGCCGGCCAGGTCGACGAAGAACTTGGCCGTGGGGGTCGCGATGTCGTCTTCCGGACCGCCGTTGGCGGGGTTGGCGCCGTCGAAGAAGCTCTCGCGGGGCTGCGCGAAGGATCCTTCGGGGCGCGACGTGACCACCCACTCGTAGTCCACCGGCCGGTTGTTGGGCCCGTCCTGGTCGATCGACGGATCCCCGTCCAGCACCACCGAGTCGAGCGGCTTCACGTCGAAGGCGTCCACGGCGGCGCGCGCCTGGGGGCAGGCGTTGAGCACGCCGCGGCCCAGCAGGCTCACCTCGCGGCTCGGCGTCACGGGATCGGAGCTCTCGATGACCAGGGTGCCGTTGTGGATGCGCTGCTCGCGGGGCGTGAACGACACCCGAATGGCCCGGCTTGGCGGCACCTCGCCCGGCAGGTAGGCCGGCAGCAGCGCAGGCAGCTCGGGCAGGCTCTCCTCCTCGAGGGCGAAGGCCGGATCCGAGTCATCGCTCAACCGAATCTGGTCGATTTGCAGCTGCTGCCCGCCGCAGCTCTCGATCGAGACCGCCCGCGAGTCCATGCGGTTGACCAGGCTGGTCGGAAACTCGAGGGCGGGCGGGTTCGCGTCGAGGCACGGCGTGGCGGCGTTGGCCCGCAGATCGACCCGCACCTCGGGCTGGTTGGGATCGTCGCTGAAGATGCTCAGCTCGCCCGAGTCGGGGCCCTCGAGCCGCGGCGCGAAGCGCACGTCGATCGTGAACTGGCGATCGGGCGCGAGCCCATCCACGCCGTCACCGTCCGGATCGGCGAGGATGCCCTGGCCCCGGCGCGGATCGCGTCCGTTGATGGTGGGCGTGAACTCCAACGATCCGTTGAGGTCGATGCGGTCGATCTTCAGGTTGGCCTGTCCGACGTTGGTCACGACCACCTGCCGAACGGCCTCCTCGCCCGCGGGCACCCGGTCGAAGTCGATCGACCGCGGCGTCACGTTGATCTCGGCGCCCGCCTCGGAGGCGACGACCGGGATCCTCACGGTGCCGTCGAGCAGGTTGGTGTCGAGCACCACGCTCCCCTGCTGGAACTCGATGTTGGTCGGCGCGTACTCGAGCACCAGGTACAGCCGCTCGTCCGGCTTGATCTTCAGCGGATAGGCGAAGTGATCGTCGCCGTTGCTGGCGATGCCCTGGAACTGCTCGCCGTCCGCCGAGGTCTTCCAAAAGAGCTGGAACTCCTGGTCGGACCCCAGGTCGAGGTCGATTTTGCGGATGCGCAGCTCACCGCCGCCGGTGTTCTCGAGGAACACCTCGCGGTCCGTCTGATAGCCGGGGCCAATCTTCGGAAAGGTGTACTGAAGGGGCGTGATCTCGAGGCTCGCCGTCTTCGAGATCCGAGGTCCGCCGCCGTCACTGCACCCCCCGAACGCCGCAGCCGCCGCGAACGCGGCCAGAAGGGCGATTGACCGATGGGCCCGCGGAGTGGCCTCAGCGCCGTAGATCATTCAGGTTCTCCCAAGGCCCACGGGGGGGCCCGTCCATGGCGACGTCGG
This sequence comes from uncultured Myxococcales bacterium, assembly GCA_937896275.1. Classification (GTDB taxonomy): domain Bacteria; phylum Myxococcota_A; class Bradymonadia; order UBA7976; family UBA1532; genus JACKDN01. The sequence continues at coordinate 1,133 of CALBMW010001016.1, read as the reverse complement.
GGTGGCGCGTCCGCTGAAACCTCGCTCTCGACACCCCAGAGCAAGCCCGTACGCGGCCATACCAGCCCAGTGCAACTTTTTTCACTCGGGCACGACCACCTCAGATCGCTTTAATCCGTCGGCTGCGCGCGAAGCAAGACTAAGCGTGGCCCCTGGCGGTGTCAAACGCCGGAAACCGGCCTCCGATGCGGCCCCGAAGGGCCTGGGGGCCGCCGTTGACACCACTTTGGGGTCGTGCTAGCAAGGCGCGTTCGCGGTTTGACCTCGGGGGCGAGCGGCGCTCGCGCCCCCTGGAGAAAGGATCCTGATGAGCCGACGGAATCGGATTCTGGCAGCCCTCGCGGCTGCCGCGGCGGGGATGTCCGGTTGTGACTCGACCGTGGGGCTCGATCCCACCCGGCCGACGTTCACGAAGCTGCTCGTCCCTGGCGCCTGCAGGGTGTCCGACGACCTGCAGCAGATCGACATCTCCGTCATGATGCTGGACGGCACCACCGCCCTCCTGCCCGACGACCGCTTGCAGCGCGAGATCCAGCCGGTGCGGGAGCTCCTCTCACACGAGGACTTCCAGTTCGCGAAGACCGCCGACAGCACCCTCGACGTGCCCGTGCCCGGCATCGGCTTCGGCGAGAACTCGCGCATGCAGCTCGGCGTCGACCTGAGGCCCACGGACCTGCAGTTCGTGTACTCGGGCGGCGAGGAGCGCCTGAAGGATCGCCGCCTGGTCCTGCTGCTGATGGATCACTCGGGCAGCCTCATCGGCGAGGATCCCTTCACCCAGATGATCAACACCAACAACGCCACGGACCGCGACGACCAGCGCATCGCGTTCTTTCAGCAGTTGGTGAGCAACCTGCCGCGCGATTATTTGGTGTCGCTCGTATCGTTCAAGGGCTCCTTCGTGACCATCACCGAGGAGTACTCCACGCCGCAGCCCAACCGAGAGAACATCGCGGATGGCATCGCCAAGCTGCAGTTCGAGGAGCAGGGGCTCACCCCCCTCGCCGACGGCCTCGATCAGAGCCTGACGCGCATCATCGACAGCGAGGGCAACCGAGATCTCAACCCGGTCGTCATCCTCTTCACCGATGGTACCGAGAGCGGTGACACCTCCGCGAAGACCTTGGCCGAGG
>CALBMW010001015.1 GCA_937896275.1 uncultured Myxococcales bacterium | reverse complement strand
CCGACGAAGCGCCCCCTCTCCCGTCGGGCCGCACCGCGTCCTCACTGGCCTTCGGCGCCGACGGTCGGCTGTGGGTGGCCTCGCCCGACGATGGGGCGGTGGTCGGGCTCGATCCAGGGACGCTCGTCGTCGAAGTCTCCGTTGCGGTGCCCGGCGAGCCCGCTCGGCTGCTGGCGGTGGGCGACGCGCTCGCGGTCGTCGGCGAGCGCTCGACCGCGCTGACGCTCGTGGGCGAGCGCGTGCGCGCGGTCCCGATCCCGTGTGGGGGCGCGACCGGGCTCGCCGCGCTCGGGGAGCGCCTCTTCGTGGCGTGTCCCTTCGACGACCGCGTCGTCGAGGTCGACGCGAGGTCCGCGCGCGTCGTGCGCGTTCTCGCCGCTTCGGGGCGCCCCACGGCCGTCGCCGTCGCCGCCGGTCGCCTGGTGGTGAGCGCCTCGCGGCTGGGCGACCTGGGCACCGTGGCCCTCGACGCCTTGCCGAATCCTCAATTTGATCGATGGGTTGCGCTCGACACGCCCTGGGTGATGTCGGCCGTCCCGACCCGCGATGGCCGAGAGGCCGTGCAACTCGACGCGCTCGACGTCGCGGGCGGACGCCTCGTCGGCGTCTACCAGATCGTGCAGCACGACGGCGACCGCGACCTGCCGCCCGAGGCTGGGGGCTACGGGCGCGTCAACGACGGCGATCCGCGCATCGAGCCCCGCCTGCTGGCCGACTGCGGCGGCGCCTACGCCCGCTTCGATGGCGGCGAGCGCGCGCTGAGCGGCCCCTCGGCCGTGGCCCTCGACGCCGCGCGCGGGCGCCTCTGGGTCGTGCACCGCGGCACCGGAGACGTCACGGTCTTCGCCTGCGAGCGGGGCGACGCCCCCGATCTGCTGCCCATCATCGCCAGCTTCAGGGTGGGCGACGGCGCCCGTGGTCTGGTCCTCGACCGCGACGGCACGGCCTGGGTCGACGTGGCGTTCGACCACGCGGTCGCGCGCCTGGCGATCGGCGCAGACGCGCTCACCCGGTCGCGGACGCCGGGCCCGATGGCGTTGTCCGCGCAGGCGCAGCGCGGGCGCCGGCTCTTCCACGACGCGCGCAACGTGCACCTCACGCCCAGCGGCGTCGTCACCTGCGCCACCTGCCACCCGGGCGGCGGCGACGACGGCCTCACGTGGTTCCTGCACACGCGCAACGTCCCGAGGAAGCTGCGCCGCACGCCGCCCGCTTGGGGCCTGCGCACCGACCTGCGCCCCTTGCACTGGGACGGCGCCTTCGCGGACGCCGAGGCGCTCGTCACCAGCACGCTGGCCGAGCTGATGGAGGGTGACGGCCTGCTCGTGGATACCGCCGCGGTCGGGGCCTGGATGCGGGAGCGACCGCCCCCCGTCGCGCGTCCCCTGTCGGCCGTCGAGGCGGCCCGCGCCGACCGCGGCGGCGCGGTCTTCGCGTCCGCCGGCTGCGCCGAGTGCCACCCAGCGCCCGCCTACATGGATGGCCGCGTTCACGATGGCCTCGCCCCCTCGGCCGACCCCGACGGTCGCCTCGACGATCCGTTTACGCCCTCGCTCGTCGCCGTGCGCGCCCGGGCCCCCTACCTGCACGACGGCCGCGCCGCGACGCTCGCCGAGGTGCTCGACGTGCACGCGCCGTCGCTCACCGCCGTCGCGCGCGTCGACCTGATCGGCTTCCTCGAGAGCTTGTGAGCAGGTGACCGACCGGCTCCCGGCGCGACGCGGGAGGGGTCGTGACGCCGGGGCCAGCGTCAGGTGCCCCGGCGGGGGACGCCGCCGGGCGCCGCGTGGGCGATGCGCGCCGTCGCCTCCGCGAGCCGCGCGCTCTGGGCCTGCCCCATCAGCAACACGGCGCCGTCCATGTGATCGACCACCTCCGCCACGACGCGGCCGAAGATGTGCTGACCATCGCGGCGGCGACCGAGTCCCAGCAACAGCAGGTCGTAGGCGGCGGCGCGCCGCAGGATGGCCTGGACGACGTCCTCACCGCGGATCGCCTCCACGCGAGCGAGCGCGGGCGATTCATCTCGCGCCAGGGCTCGCCACTGCCGCTCCGCGCGAGTCACGTCCCCGTCGGGGGCATGCTCGGGCAACACGAACAGGTAGGTCACCTCGATCGGTTGGTCCAGGCGGTGCGACAGGCCGCCGAGCAGGCGCGCTCGCAGCGCGTTGTGCAGCAGCCGCCCGCCCACCGGCACCAGGACACGGCGAAGGCCCTTGGGCTGCCAGTCGGGCGGCGCGCGCAGCACGCACAGGTCACCGGGCAGTCGCGTCGCGAGCCGCTGCAGGCGCTCGCGGACGCCCGGTGCCTCGAGATCCTTGAGCCCCAGCAGGACGCTCGCGCAGTCGCGGGCGCGCGCCACGCGCTCGATCTCGAGCCATGGATCCACGGCGAGCGTCGCGAGCCCCTCGACGCGCACGCCGCGGCGCATCGCGGCCCGCATCGCCTGGCCCAGCACGTCGGTCGCGACGGTGACGGCGGCGTCGTCGTCGTCGTGGGCGTCCTCACGGAGATGCACGGCATGCAGCAGCAGCACACGCCCCACGCCCGGGGGCGCGATGCAGGCGCCGATGAAGGCCATGGCGCTGGCGTTGCTCGGGTTGGCGATGGGCACCAGCACCAGCGGGCTTCGGCCGCGCAGCGCGAGCAGATCAGGATCGGCCAGCTCGCTGGCGGCGTCCACGATGCGCGCGCGGCTCTCGAAGAACAGAATCCAGGCGAAGAAGCCGGCGATGAGCCACACCGCCGCCACGCCGCCGGCGGCCGGCACGGCGGCACCCTGGAAGGTCGCGAGGCCGCTGCAGGCCAGGCCACCGAGCGCGGGCAACCAGGGCCACAAGGGCACGCGGAAGCCGTCATGGTCGCTGCGCCGCTGCCGCGCGAGGATGCAGATGCCGTGCACGAGCGCGAAGCTGACCAGGAAGATGAGCGACGAGGCGGCGCCCGCGTTGCCCACGTCGCCCATCGCCGCGACGGCCACGGCCGCGATGCCGCCGGTCAGCCAGAGCGCCTTGGCGGGGGCGCCCTCTGCGCCGGCCGCGGGGTCGATCCAGGCGGGCAGGGTGCGATCGCGCGCCATCACCTCGGCGATGCGCGAGGCCGCGTACAGGTTGGCCACCAGGGCCGACAGCATCGACAGGACGCCGGCGACCATCACGAGCCAGAAGCCCACCGGCCCCACGAACACCTCGGCCGAGCGGGCGACGATGGTGTTGGGGTTCTGGGCCACGAAGGCGTCCAACTCGACGCCGGCCGGGACGCCCGCCACGACCACCAACAGCAGCATCGGCAGGTAGACCGCGAGGCCAATGCCCAGCGACAAGAGCATGGCCGTCGGCAGCACCCGGCGGGGCTCGCGCACCTCGCCGGCCACGGCGGCCACCAGGTCGAAGCCCTGCAACGCGATGAAGGTGTAGCCCATCGCCGAGGCCAAGCCGCCCAGCCCGTGCGGCAGCAAGGGCGCCAAGCGGTCGGCCGCGGGCGGCGCGTCGCGGCCCCATGCCCAGACGCCGCCGGCGATCAGCGCCGCAAAGACGGCCACCTTCGCGATGTTGACCCAATTGCTCCCCGCGCCTGCCGACCGGGCGAGGCGCCGGACGCACACGAGGACCGTGGCCACCGCCAGCGCCGGCACCAGAACGGGGCCGCGCAGCCAACTCGCCGCGCTCGTCCAGACCGTGGCCACCGCGTCGAGCGCGAAGGTGGCGAAGCCGATGGCGTAGAGGGCCGCGGCGAGGATGGACGCGAACCAGACGACCCAGCCGACGTAGAAGGCCGCGCCCACCGCCAGCACGCGCTTGGCGAACAGGTAGGTGCCGCCCGATTGCGGATACGCGCTCGACAGCTCGGCGAAGCTCAGGGCGGTGACGATGGCGATGAGGCCGTTGAGGGCGAACGCGAGGATCGCGCCTGGGCCGGTGGTCTGGAGGGCCGCTCCCGCCAACGCGAGGATGCCGCCGCCGACGATCGCACCGACGCCGATGTTGGTGGCGCCGAACAGGCCGATGGTGCGGTTGGTGGGTGACGCGGACATCGAGTCTTCCCGGGCCCCGAGGGACCGGGATGTTCGCCGATCTCAGGTCCGCAGGCGACGGGAAAACGCGCGCACCTCGGGGTCGGGGTCTCGTCGGGACCTCACCAGGCCTCACGGAACACCGCGGTACAGCGTCCCCCGGAAGCGAACGACCACGCGGTCGCCGGCGATGGTCCCCACCTCGTCGAAGGTCCAGATCCCCTCACCGATGTCGTAGGTGCCCAGGCGGATGGCGTTGCCGCCCGAGATGTCCTCGTGGATGACGGTGGTGGTCAGCTGCGGTGAGATCAGCTCGTGATCGCCGGGCGTCTCGTAGGGATCCTCGAACCGCGGATCCGGGAAGGTGATGACCAGCCGAAAGCGCTGACCGTTGGTGGTGTCGATGTTCACGTCGGTCCGGCCCCGGCTGCCGGCGCGACCGATGCGCGCGCCCGTTCGGGCCGCCTCGACCGCCGCGCCGTCCAGCGTCAGATCCAGGGTGGCCGTCCCGGCGGTGTAGATGTTCTGGCCCAGGCTGCCCCAGGTCGTCTCGAGCGTGCCGGCGATAGGGGCGACCGGCACGCGGCAGGGCAGGCTACGCATGCCCGCCGTCCACGGGGGCTCCCCATCGGCGCGCGCGGCGGCCATGGCGTCGCGCCGGGTGGCGATGACCTGGGTCAGGGCCGCGACCTGATTGGCGAAGGTGGCGCGATCGCCTTGCGGCAGGTTGGACTCGAGGATCGGCGCCACCCGTGTGACCTCCGCGACCAGCCCCTCGGGGTCCCACACCCCGTCGAGCGCCGCGTCCAGCGCTTGGTAGAAACGCGCGCGGGTCGGCGCGTGCTGGTACAGGCGCTGCGTGATGGCCCCGAAGGCGAGGACCGAGTCCGGCACGTTGTTCCGGGTGTCGGCTTTAAAGGTCGCGTCGGTCCCCCAGGGCATGAAGAGGAAGCGCCCGCCGTCGGCCGGATCCGCGTAGAGGAAGTAGTTGTTCGCGTTGCCGCTGTAGCCGTCGCGGTGCCAGACCAGGGCCTCGGCGACCCAGAAGCGGTAGAAGCGATCGAGGTTGACGACCTGATCGAGGGCGGCCTCGAGGGCCTCGTCGGGCGCGTCGACCACCACGTCGAGCACGCGCTGGAGATCGGCGCGGCCGGGATCCGACCTCTCGTTGGTCTCCTGCTCGAAGCCGCCGAAGAACTCGGGCCGGAAGTCGCAGGCCGTGCCCTCGTACAGGTTCCCGTCGTCGTCGGTCAGGTGCCTCCGCAGGAAGGGCTTGCTGACCTCTTCCACGGCGAAGTAGAGGCCCTTGTCCACCCCGTTGACCGTCACCCGCGCGTAGGTACAGCGCGGCGCGGGGATGCCGGCGGCCGCGAACACCCGATAGGCCAGGCAGCTGCGCATGTAGCTGCCGTCACTCTTCGCGTTGTTGAGGGCCACGCGTCGCATCGTATGGAAGCGTTGGTCGTCGGCGTACTTGTCGAAGCGCAGCTTCATCGACGGCTTCGTGCTGCTGAGCGACCCCAGGTGGCCCTTCTTGCGCAGGCCGGTCATCGGAAGCGTGACGCCATCGATGGTCACCGTGCCGGGGAACCATCCGTAAGGATTGATGATTTGCCGGGTCCGGCAGTCCGCGCCGAGGAAGATGGAGTGCCGCGTCTTGCGCTGGTGGCGCATGGCTTCCCAGTCGGCCTCCTCCATCACGATGTCGACCTGAAGCACGTCGCGGTCGAAGACCTCGTCGCTGAGATCCTGCTCCATGCACTCGGGCAGGCAGCCGCCGCCCAGGTGGTCGTTGACCCCGTCGTCGCAGAGCTCGCCGAAGCCGGCATCGACCACCCCGTCGCCGCAGCGTGGCCCCGGCCCCGAACAGTCCGCCGTGCAGGATCCATAGGCGCCGTTGGCATCCCGGTCGTCGCAGGCCTCCCCCGCGATCGCGTCGATGACGCCGTCGCCGCACCGCGGCCCGAACGCCGCGCAGCCTGGCGCGCAGCCGCCATAGCGTCCGTCGTTGTCGCCGTCGTCGCAAAGCTCGCCGAAGCGGGCTTCGAGCACGGCGTCGCCGCAGCGACGGCCAGGCCCGCTGCAGTCGGGGGCGCAGGCCCGGTAGGCACCGTTGGCGGGACCGTCGTCGCAAGCCTCGCCCGGCTGCGTCTCGCCGTCGCCGCACCGCGGGACGGGCGGCGCGGCGTCCGGTGGCGCGAGCGCCGCGTCATCAGGCGGAAGCGAATCGTCGGGAAAGGGCGAGGCATCCGGGCTGCGGGCCGCGTCCGGGCGCATCGCCGCGTCGGAGAGCGGCGC
>CALBMW010001014.1 GCA_937896275.1 uncultured Myxococcales bacterium | reverse complement strand
GCGGCGTGCCTCGAGCAGTTTGCTCCCGTCGTAGACGGTGCCGACGTTGCCGACGATGATCTCGTGTCGCTTGATGAAGCTCATGGCTCACCTCGATTCCAGGGTTGGTGTCGCTCGAGATCGATGACGAACCCGAGCTGGTCGCGCGCGTCGTACTCGATCTCTGGCACGAGGAACCACCGCTCGAGCGCGTGGTCCGGGCAGTTCTTCTGGCACTCACGCCCCGGGTAGGCGCAGACCCCGACGCTCCCGACCGGCACGGTCGGGTACCACGCCCCCCACGCGGCGCGGACCACGTAGTCGTCGGCGTGTCCCTCCCACCACGCGCGCTCCCGCAGCACGCGGGAGCGCGCCGGCGACAGCGGCTCGGCGTCCCCGTAGTGGGTGATCCACGCGTCGGGGTACTGGTCGCGCAGGTACTGCACGGAGGCGGTGACGTCCAGGTTGGTGAAGCCATCCGGCAGGAAGGCGAGGACGATGTTGTCCTCGGCGTCCTCCTCGTACCACCCGCCACCGCGCCGGAAAGGCGCCGGGATGAGGGCGTTCCGCTTGCGGTCGAGCTTGATCCCACCGTGGGTGCTGGTGCCCACCGCCTGCACGCCGGGCGCGATGTCCTCTACCTGGTCCGCTCGCCCCCACGGGGTGCGGTCTCCTTCCTTGAGGGCCATGGCTACCACTCCCAGGTGGGCAGGTCGCCGTACGCCTCGGCGTCACGGTCGAAGTTCACGAGGATGGCGCCCGCGCGCCACCCCAGATCGTAGATGGGCGCCAGCCACGCCGGCATGTCCTCCAGCTCCTCGGGGGACGGGTCGTCTCGGAGGAAGAGGATCACCCCGTGCTCGTGGTGGGAGACGCGCTCGTCCCCCCAGTCCGGCTCGCCGCAGGGCATGTGCGCCGTGGAGAGGTCGAGCATCGTCTTCACGCCGTTGTCCTCGAGCAGCAGCGCGCACCGCTGCGCCCGGCCCATCGCCTCCGTCTCGTCGCCGTCCTCGGCGTAGAAGTCGGCGATGGGCGTGGTGATCGGCGGGTTGTCGGTGGTGCCGATCTCCTCGACGCGCTCGATGGACACCACCGGCTTGGCGAGCCCCATCGTGGTGTGCAGCCGGTCGGCATCGGCAAGGAAGAGGTGGAGGCGCCTCACTTGCCACCCGCCTTCGCCAGCCGCTGGCGCCGGTTGCGGCGGCGGTTGCGCGCCACCCTGTCGATGAAGTCAGCGGCGTCTCGCATCTCCTCCGGCGGGTGGAGCTTTGCCTTGATCTTCGCCACATCCCCCTCAGCCAGGGATGAGCTGGCGGTGAGGTTGCGCCCCACGCACAGCTCGTGCATCGCGAAGTCGACGAGGGCTCCGGCAGACTCGAACCCGAGCTCGGCGTACACTTGGTAGATGCGCGGCATCGCGCACTCCTTCCATCGCCGCGTCGGCGGCGTGTGATGGGGCGTCGGCCCCGTTGATTCCCGTGGGAAAGGACGTGGAGCAGAGCGTCGAGGTGAGGTGACTATCCCCGCAACCCGGCGAAGTCCGGGTAGTGCGGGCACACCTCGACGCTCTGCCTCACGCCGCTTCGCAGCGGCGGAGGGTCACTTGTCCGTGGCGGTGAGGTCGGACTCGCGCCAGCCCTCGGCGGGTCCCTCGACGTCCCATACCAGCAGGTAGTAGGGGTCGAAGGTGCCGACGAGGACGTACGGCCGCGTGGGGTCGACTCCGGCGATCGTGCCGACGAGGTACAGCCCCAAGGGGGACGGGAAGGCGGACATCACCCGGTCGCCTGGTCGGAACTTGTGGGGGCACGGCGCGGGGTCGAAGGGCGGCCAGTCCCCGTTGACCGACCACGCCTCGACGGCGCCCGACTTCAGCGCCTCGAGGCAGGCCCGGAGGTGGCCGTACACCCCGAGGCTCTCACCTCGGCCCTGCCTGGCGAATTGGGGCGGCAGGTCGTTGCCTCCCTCGGTCTGGGTGTCGGAGGCGCTGGCCGCCTCCAGCAGGCAGCAGAGCTGCCGGTAGAACTCCTTGCGGTTCAGGGGCGCGGACTTCGGCCCACCACCCAGCCCCCAGCTCTCCCACGCATAGCGCGGGAGGTCGGCGAGGAGGGCCTGCTGCGTGGGATAGGCCGGACCCACTGCGCGCCCAGACAACCCGCTGGTCAGGTCGATGAACCGCCAGCACCCCGCCTCGACGAGGCCGTACCCCAGCTCCTTGAATTTTGTGGCGCGGATCATCGGCGCTCCTCGTGGAGTGGGCCACCCTCTGCAAAGTGCGAGGGCGGCGCGTGGCACCTGTGGAGATCGCTCCCCACCGGCATGACGAGCATGGCGTGGTAGATGCCGCGCAGGAAGAACACGGCACCACCGTCCTCGAGCCGCGGCTCGTGTCCACGCCGGCGGGAGCGCTTCCCCGGCGCCTCCCCCTTGAACCTGGCCCAGAGCGAGTCGATGGTGAGGTTCTCCACCTCGAAGGGGCCCTCGATGTCGGCCTCCGGGTTCTGGCTCACCTTGTGGATGAACCGCAGGTAGACCTTCATGACTCCTCCTTGTCTTCGAGCAGACCTCGCGCGAAGGCGATGGCCTGCTCCTTCGTGTGGAAGCGCACCCCCAGGCCCCGCGCGCAGCTCGGCATCGACGACGTTCCAGCCGCAGCCGTCGTCCATCGCCGCGTCGTCCTCGTCGAAGTAGACGCGCTGCGTCCCGATGATGATCGCAGCCTCGTCCAGGGCCTGGCGCACCAGGTCCGGGTCGTTGCCACACTCAACGATGAGGTAGCGCACCTGGGCCTCCACCCCGTCGTTGTTGATGCCGGCGGCTTCTTCGCCCTTCGCCTCGTGCACGAGGTCGTCGAGCGCCTCACTCACGTCGCGGTCGCCGATCTGCTGGCAGAGATCGGCGACGGGGTCGGGCGGCGCCCACAGACCCCGACGAAGTTGCTGCATCGCCTCGACCATCAGCCCCGCCCGAGGGGCGTCGGGGTTGTAGGCCGCCTCCAGCTGGGCGAGCCGATCCTCCATCGCGGCCCGCTGGCCACCCGTCGGGGCGGGGCGGCAGTCGAGCCCCCCCTCGACGGTCTCACCCGCCGCGCCAGGCAGGGGGCAGTCGGCGTTGTGAGTCTCGCCCCACAGCGCCGAGCACCCGCGACACCTCGGGAACAGCCCGGCCTCCTGGAGGATCTCCGCGATCTCCTCCAGGTGCTCGGGGGCCCACTCGTGGCCCCCATCCCCGTCGGGCCAGAGCACCTCACGGATCTGCAGCAGCAACGCTCGCGCGTCCATGTCACCTCCTTGTTGCCGCCGCAGCGGCAGTTGATTCCCGTGAAGTTACACCGCGCCGCAGCGCGGGCACTCCCACCCGTCGAGGGGCTCCCCGCAGAACGCGCAGGAGTCCCAGTTGAAGGCCGGCGGATCTTCCGCCGGTGTGCCGTCCTCGCCCGAGGGCGGGGTCTCGTCGTCTTCCATCACCGCACCTCGCGCGACAGGCGCGCGTTGTAGGCCGCCACGATCCATCGCAGCGGCCGGGTTGAAAGCTCCACGACGTCACCCCCCACGTGAGGCGCGAGGATCTCCCGCACGCGCAGCCCGGCCTTCGGGTCCACGCACGCGGGGGTCAGCTCCCGCACGTCGAGGGGTCGCCCCTCGCGAAGGGCGCGGAGGACGATCGAGATCGCTACCATGCGATCCTCCTGACGATCCAAGGCGTGCATCGAAGGAGCCGGAGGTGCCCCCCGCCGAGCTGGGTAGGCCGCGGGCTGCAGCTCCCTCGATGCACGGCTTGATGCCCCGATGTCGCTCGGGGCCGGCGGTTATGCGAGGTGGTAGAAGGCCTCGAGCTCCCGAGCCGTCGGCTCGAGGACTGGCTTCTCCACCGTCGCTGGGTTGAAGGTACTCACCCCGCGGAACCAACGCGCGGAGTGGGCGATCCCCTGCAGCCACGAGGCGGTACACCGCCGGTTGTAGGCTACGAAGGTGCGGCGGGCCTCGTCGTCGGTCATGCGCTCTCCCATGGCAGTTAGCAAGCCCCGCCGCCAGAGCGTCAAGGTGCTTCGGGTCGCTGGCGGACCCTTCGGATCGCGAAGATCCGAAGGGTGCGGTCGGACTGCAAGAGCCCTCACCCCAGCGACGGGGCTTGCTAATTCCCACGGGAATCAACGTGCCCGAGCAACAAGGCGCTGCTCGGGCACGCGGCGGGCGCCGGGGCTCAGCCCTGCCGCGTGCCCGAGCAGCGCACGGCCCGCCCGTTAGCAGAACTGAGCCCCCCTATGCCGGCAGGTTGGCGCCTGCCAGGCAGGCGCCGGTGAGGTTGGCGCCGGTCAGGTCGGCGCCGGCGAGGTTGGCGCCGGTCAGGTCGGCGCCGGCGAGATTGGCGTCGGTCAGGTTGGCGCCCTTCAGGTCTGCGCAGCGCAGGACGGCGTAGGCCAGGTCGGCGCCCTTCAGGTTGGCGCCCTTCAGGTCGGCGCTGTACAGGATGGCGCCCTTCAGGTTGGCGCCGGTCAAGTTGGCGCCGGGGAGGTCGGCGCCGGTCAGGTCGGCGCCGGGGAGGTCGGCGCCGGTCAGGTCGGCGTCGGTCAGGTCGGCGCAGCGCAGATCGGCACAGCGCAGGTTGGCGCCGATTTCCTTTCCCATAACACACTCCTGCGCGGCAATCCGCGCGACATGCCCCGAAGCAACGGGGCTGTTGATTCCCACGGGAAGATTTGTTATGTCGCGAATCAGGTCTCGCGGCCGGACATTCCACCCCCACGAAGGCGTGCGGCAGAACCGGGGTTGTTACGCACACGGGACCGCTCCCGCCGCTGTTGGTATCCCGGTCAGCCCCGGGGGTAGGTCACCCCGCCGCGTATGCGCGCAGCGGCGGGGGCCGGGCGTGGTATTTTTGTTAGCGCCCCACGTGGCGCTCCCGGCCTACCGGATGTAGACCAGAACCAGATTGCTGTACCCGCAGCAGTGGTCCTCGTCGTTGTACTCCGCCGCCCCGCACAGGTACAAGTGTCCCCTGCGGGCGAGGATCGCCCCCGGGAGACAATCCCCCATGCCGATGATCTCGAACCTGGGAGCGGCGTCCCCCAGGTTGACGATCTCACGGCAACGGGCGAAAAAACTATCCAAGGACTCGGCCATAACACACTCCTGCGCGGCAATCCGCGCGACATGCCCCGAAACAACGGGCGGTGATTAAAAGATGGGACGGGCGGCCCGGTGGACCTGCCCCCGCGCGGAGACGCGCATCGCACGCGCGCCTCACCTACGGGAGGGGTTTCCCCGACGTACGCCCGCAGACCTGTCGACAGAAGGCCGACAAGTCTGCGCGCGGCCCAAGATTCGGCTTGGGCCCTCCTATCCTGCAGACCTACCCCTGCAGGAACCCGGAGCAGACGGGAGGGGACGGCAACGCTCAGCACCCGGCGGGAGAGGATTGCCGCGCATTCCAAACCAGTCCCGTCAGGCCGGTCCTCGGGCGCTGAAAACTCCCCGCGCCGGGTAACGCTCAGTGAGGTGCCCGAAGGCTCCACTACTGAACGGCCCGTGAGGGAGGTGCCCCGAGGTCCCGCCTGGCGGGACTGGTTTCCCACGGGAATCCGCCGCGAGTCGTCGCGAGGATTCCGGTGCGCCCCACGTTTTACGCCCGTGGGGCGAAGGTGGGGCTTAGTGCTGGGTCTCGGGGGCGGCTCCCCGAATGAGACCCAGCGGGGACGTGACCCACCCCTCCCGGGGCAGGTCACCGTCGGCGGGGGCGTCGAGAAGGGCCACGAGGCCCAACTCCCCCGGGCCCCGCCCCCAGCGGGCGAGGACGACTCTCGCCCCCGCCGGGGGGATGCGGGGGAGGGCGCCCACGTTGTCCTCGCCGACGGGAGTGGGGGCCGACAACAGCCCCCACTCCTCGGGCGTGGGGACGGTCAAGACCCCACTCCCGACCAAGGCGGCCTCGCGGTCGTTGTCGACCACGAGGACCTTCTCGATCCTCTTGTCCCATTTTCTCAGGGCGATCACGTCTCTCCCTCTCAGCGCCCGTGGCCGCGCGACATGCCCCGAGGAGTGGGGGCTGTTGATTCCCACGGGAATCCACCGCGATCCATCGCGAGGATTCCGGCAGGCCCCACGTTTTACGCCCGTGGGGCGAAGGCGTGGCGGATCAGCCGAAGATGCGGCGGTACTCCGCCATCGTCTCGGCTGGGGACATGGCGCGGATGGCCGCGACCTCGGCGGCGGACGCGGAGTCGAGGCGGGCGGAGTCCGCATCATACTCGGGCTTGTGCTTCGCCTCCAGCCGGAGCCGGGCCCCCTCGGCCTCCTCGGTGGTCAGCTCCTGGTACTCGCCGCCACAGTCGTACCATCCCACCCGAACTCTGGTGGCGTCGAACCACCAGTTGGCGAGGGACGACCCCGCCCGGTAGTGGTTCTGCTCCGCCTGCCACTCGACGTGGCGGGACGCCCCCTCCACGTCGATGCGGAACCCGAGCCGCATGAGGAGGGCGCAGTCCACCGTGCGGGGCAGGGGGTTGCAGCCGTCGATGGCTGCGTTGACGGCGGATACGAGGGTGGACAGGTTGCGGCTGCTCATGGCGCGCTCCTTCTTCGAGTGCGGGATCGCCCCGCGTAAATGCCGGTGGGCAAGGCCGGCGAGAAAGCCCAAGTCTCCGCGTTAGCCGTTACTCACGGCGGGGAGCGGAGGCCCCCAGAATCAAGGTCAGATCGGGGCGCCGGCAGCGCGCTCCCGGCGGAGGAATTCCCCCACCACCGGGAGAGGAGACTCCCGGTGGATCTGGACCAGCAGGTCCAGGGCGTGGAGCACGCCCTCGTGACCGTGGCCCACGTGCCATTGAAGACACGACCCGGACCCTCCCTCGAGGGCGTCGGCCGCGCACTCGAGGATCGTCGGGCCGCGTCCGACGACGACAGCGACGGCTGCGGCGAGGTCGCGCCGCAGGGCCGTGGCCTCCGGCACGTATCGCCGCGCGAGGGCGCCGGTGTCCTGCGCGAGGGCGATGTCCGCCCTCGCGGACCTGATCAGACACGCCACCTGATCGGGCGTCATGGTTTCTCCTCTCCGCCGCGAGGCGGGATCTGTCCGCACAAGGCGGCACAAGGGAAGGGGCGGAGGCCACCGGCGCGGCGATGCCGCAAGTGGGCCGTCCCCTCCACTGTGCCCCCGTGAAGGGGGGACAATACTTCAGCGAAAGAGGCGCCGGTATCGGCGCTCGATCTCGGCGTCACTTGCCGCCTGCAGCGCGCGGATCTCCCCGCAGGCGCACGCGTCGAGTCGGTCGAGCTCGACCCGGAGCCAGGCCCCGCGCACGAGGGCCTCGGCCTCGTCCACGGGCCCCTCCCGATCGTGCCACGCCTGCGCGGCGTGGCGATCAATTTCCACCGTCGTCACGAGCTCCTGGAGCAGCGCGCGGCGGAGAGGAGAAACCATGAGCTCGAGACCGGCGGCCACGTTCGCCCCCTCGGGGAGGGGCCGCCCCTCAGCGGCGGCGTCGCGAATTGCGAGGGCGAGGGAGGACAGGTTGCGGCTCATGGCGCGCTCCTTCTACTTCACGGGAGGGTTGAATCCCCCCGTTGTCCGGTGGAAAACCAAAGTCGCAGGCGAGAGCGAAGTACCCTCGCCTTTAAGGACCCCATACCAGAGATGCACCTCTCCAGGGGGGAGAAATACCCCCAGGATTTGGCGCCCCTATCCTACGGAAATCGC
>CALBMW010001013.1 GCA_937896275.1 uncultured Myxococcales bacterium | reverse complement strand
GGGCTTGGAGATGAAGCGGTAGAGGCCGCCCTGGTTCACCGCGTTGCCCACAGCCTCGCCGCCCGCCTGTCCGGTGAGCATGATCTTGAGCATGTTCGGCGCGCGGGCGTGCAGTCGCACCAGCAGCTCATCGCCTTTCATGCCCGGCATGATGTGGTCGCTGATGACAAGGGGGACGCAGTAGCCGTCCTGCTCCAGCTCGTCGCAGATCTCGATCGCGCTCGCCCCGTCGTCGGCGGTCTCGACGAGATACCGCCCACCGAAGGCCCGCTTCAGCTGCTCCTTGAGGCCGACGAGCACGCTCTGCTCGTCGTCCACGCACAGGATGACCGGCTTGCTCATGCGGTCAATCCGAAGCCGCCGAGTTGATGACGTCGCGCAACTCCTCGATCGACCAGGGCTTCTGGATGACGCGCAACACGGCCGCCTCGCCCAGGGCCCGGTCGATCGCCGCGTCGTCCGCCTGCCCGGTCAGCATCACCCGGACGATGTCGGGGTGCTTCGCGCGCACCTGCACCAGGAACTCGTCGCCCCGAACCCCCGGCATGAGCCAGTCCGACACCACCAGGACCACGCGCGCCCCGCTCGAGTGCAGCTCTTCGAGCACCTCCCAGGCCTCGGTCACGTCCTCGGCGGTCTCGTACTGAAAGCGGCCGCCGAACAGGTTTCGGAGCTGCTGCTTCAGGCTCAGCAGGATGGTCTCCTCGTCATCGACCAGCAGGATCGCCACGTCGCTCACGCGCTCGCCTCCACGTTGGACGGGAGCGACACGGTGAAGACCGTGCGGCCGGGCCTCGACTCGACGTCGATGCGACCGCCGTGGCTCAGCACGATGTCACGCGAGATGGACAGGCCCAAGCCCGTCCCCTCGCCGGCCGCCTTGGTCGTGTAGAAGGGCTCGAAGATGCGCGGCACGATCTCCTCCGGGATGCCTTCGCCGCTGTCCCCGATCGAGACCTTCACCCAGGGCGCCTCCCGCGCGACCGAGACGCTCAGCGTGCCGTTCTCGCCGATGGCCTGCAGCGCGTTGTGCACGAGGTTGGTCCACACCTGGTTGAGCTCCTCGTGCCGCCCGGCGAAGTCCCCGGGATCCGTGTACTCGCGCACGACCTCGACGCCGCGCTTGATGAGGTTGTGGTACAGCGTGAGCACCGTGTCGAGGCTGTCGGACAGCGCGCCCGCGCTGGCATGGCCGCCTGCGGCGCCGGGGTGCGCGTAGCTCTTGAGCGCGAAGACGATCTTGGCGGCACGCTCGGCGGCCACGTCGATGTTGACCGCGTTGCGTCGCAGGGCGGACAGGTTGTAGGCGCTGTGGAGCAGCGTGGCCGCGTTGGCGCCCCGAAGCAGCGGGCCCTGCTCGCCCACCTCGGTGAGGCCCATGTCCACCAGGCTGTCGGCCACGTCGGCGGCGTCCGCCACCTCCATCTCCTCGAGGGCTCGCCGGATCGTCCGCCGCACCGCCCGCTGCTCACGCGAACTCAGCGGGGCAGCAGGTTCGCCGGCCAGCCTCACGAGGGAGAGGAAGCGGTCGCGGTCGCCGTCGGCGAGCGTCCCGAGCAGGCGAGGCATCTCGAAGAGCGCGTGCTGCACGGCGGCCGAGAGATTGCTGACCGAGGCGCGGATGGCCCCCAGCGGCGTGTTCAGCTCGTGCGCCACGCCGGCCACCAGCTGCCCCAGCGCCGCCATCTTCTCGCTCTGAATCAGGGCCGCCTGCGAGACGCCGAGTTGGTGGTTCTTCTCGCTGAGCGCCCCGATGGCCTTGGCGCGCGCTTGCACGAAGTAACAGCGTCAGCCCGAAGACGGCCGAGACGACCGTGCACAGGTTGATGGCGAAGAAGGCGGCGGCCAGGCCGGGATCGCGCAGCGTCTCGGGGACGGGCAACCGCGAGTCGATCACGCCGGAGACCACGGTGAGGCCCAAGAACAGGATCCACCAGCGCATCGAGTCGCGGGCGTCGTCGAAGGATAGCGAGGCGACGAGCGACAGCATCGCCCAGATCATGACGGCGCCAGAGGCTCGGAAGCCCCCCAGCACCCACTGGAACAGAAAGGGCAGCGCCAGGCTGAGCAGCACCTGAAAGGTGCGGGCGGGGGCGAAGCGCTTGGTCCGTGAAAGGATCCAGAAGTTGATCGCGGTCGCCACGGCATAGCCGTAGGGGATGGCCGAGGCCGCCACCGTGCCCACGGCCAGACCCAGGGAGCCCCACATCAAGCCGCCGCCGCTCATCGCGAGCCCGGTGGCGATCAGGAAGCGGTGACGAAGCCGGTCCTCGTCGGTGTCGTCGGGCTGGTCGGCCAGCGCGAACAGACGGAGGAGCTTGGCCTTGGCGGTCGCCAGCATGGGCGTCGAGCTTCCCGTCAGGTGGATGAAGGCCGCCTGCGAGTCGACGGCCAAGCGCCCACCATGCCGTATCGAGCGGTTTCTTGCAACGCGCCGCGGGGCCACACAGTGGCGCGATTGCGGCCAGGTGCTCGGCTGAGTCGCGGTCAGCCGATCGCCCGGTGCTTCGCCGCCTCGCGGTCGCTCAGCCCGCTGAGGTTGGGGCGCGCGGCGCGCCGCCGGTGGACGTCTCAGCGAAGCCGGCGCGCGGTCCAGCGGGTCTGATCCAGGCACGGCAGCTCGTCGTAGCGCGCCTCGAGCACGTCCACCGTGCACGTGTCCGGTCCCAGCGGAAGGACGCCCTCGAAGTGGCTCACCACCAGGGACAAGCCATCGTCCTCCAGCACCAGCGGCCCGGCCCTCATCGTCAGCGCGCACCCCTCGGCGGTGCTGCGCAGGTCGCCGTTCTGCGCGTACCAGCCGCCGCGGTGCTGCCCATAGGACAAACCCAGCCGCGCCTTGTCACCGCAGCTCGCCGACTCGGCGCTGCCGCACTCGAAGTATCCGAGCAGCGGCGACCCGACGACGTCGATGTCGGCCAGCCGAAAGAAGGGCGCGTCCACGGCGGCCTGGGGCGTCCAGGCTTCCGCCTCGTCACAGCTCGACCGTGCCTCGCGCGTCAAGATCTCGAAGTCCCCGGCGTAGCCCGTCAACCCGCTCGCCGAGCCGTCGTCGCAGCCGCCCAGCAGAGCCAGCGCCACGCCCAGTGCCACGCGCGTCCACATCAATGGTGCTCCCGGTCCGATCCGACGGTCGGCCCCAGCATGTGCGCCTGGGTGCGGGCAGGGCAAGGCGCTGAGGGATCGTCGGGGCGGCCGCGCCCCTCACGCCAGCTTGCGGCTCAGCGCGCGCGCCGACAGGACGAAGATGCTCAGCCCCATGCCTGCCAGCGCGATCAGCTGCGGCGCCAGATCGCGCCAGCCCGCGCCCTTGAGCAGGACGCCGCGCAGCACCTCGACGAAGTGGCGCACCGGGTCGAGCAGCGTCCAGGGTTGCAGGGCCTCGGGCATGTTGGCGATCGGGCTCATGAAGCCGGACAGCAGCACCATCGGCAGGATCACGAAGAAAGCCCCCATGAAGGCCTGCTGCTGCGTGCGGGCGACGGTCGCCAGCAGCAGGCCCAGCCCCAGCGTGGTCAGCAGGTAGAGCGCGCCCGCCGTGAAGAGCAGCAGCAGGCTGCCGCGGATCGGGACGTCGAACAGCAGCGCCCCGAAGACGACCACCAGCCCCAGGTCGAACAGCCCGATCACCGCGTAGGGTAAGGTCTTTCCCGCCACGAGAGCGCTCGGCGAGAGGGGCGTGACGAGGATCTGCTCGAGCGTCCCGGCCTCCTTCTCGCGGGCCAGCCCCATCGCCGTGACGATGAGCGTCACCACGAGGATGAGCGTCGCGGCCACGCCCGGCACGAAGTACACGCGACTGTTCAGCGTGGGGTTGTAGAGCACGCGCGGGCGCACCTCGGGGTAGCCGCGGGGCAGGGGACCGAGCGCGCGCACGCGCTGGGCGGCGAAGAGCGCGCCATAGGCGCCGAGCGCGTTCTGGGCGACGGTCGTGCGCTGCGCGTCGCTGCCATCGCTGATCACCTGGACCCGCGCGGTGCGCCCCGAATCGAGGGCGCGCGCGAAGCCTCGGGGCACAACCACCGCCACGCTCGCCTCGCCCACCGCGAGGCGGTCGATGGCATCCTCTGGATCGGTCACGTCGCCGACGTGCGCGAAGGTGTCGCCGGCGAGCAGGCCCCGCACGAACGCGCGGCTGGCGGCGGTTCGATCCGCGTCGGCGACCACCGTCTCGACGTGTTCCACGTCCAGGTTGACCGCGAAGCCCAACACGATGAGCTGCAGCAGGGGGGCGACGACCAGCACCACCAGCGACCGCGGATCGCGCAGCGTCTGGCGCACCTCCTTCTCGGCGACCGACAGAATCTCGACGCGCACGTCAGGCCCCCACGGTGCGGCGGAAGCGCCGGGTCGTCACGATCAACGCCACCCCGAAGAAGGCCGCGATGGCCACACAGTCGCTCGCCACCTCGGCGGGGCCGTTCCCGCGCAACAGGATCGCGCGCAGCGCCGAGACGAGGTGGCTGGCGGGGAAGATGCGGGCCAGGATGCGCAGCGGCAGCGGCATGTTGCTGATCGGGAAGATGAACCCGCTCAGCAGCAGCGACGGCAGCAAGGTCGACAGCACCGCGATCTGAGAGGCGATCATCTGGCTGCGGGTGACCACGCTGATGAGCAGGCCCTGCCCCAGCATGGCCAGGAGGAACAGCGAAGCCACCCCGAACAGCAGCGTCAGGCTGCCGCGCACGGGCAGACCGAACAGCGCCACGCCGACCGTCAGGACCAGCAGCACCTGCACGAGGCCGAGCACGAAGTACGGGCCCAGCTTGCCGAGGATGATCTCGAGCCGGCGGGCGGGCGTGGCGAAGAGCTGCTCCATCGACCCGCGTTCGTACTCGCGCGCGACGGTCAGCGCCGTGAGCATCACCGCCACCATCGCCAGGATGAAGGTCATCAGGCCGGGCAGGATGAAGATCGCGCTGCGCAGCCCGGGGTTGAACAGCGCGCGGGCGCGCACCTCGACGGGCAGCACCGGCGGCGCCGGGATCTCGGCGCGGGCGAGGGCGGTCGCGTAGCCCAACGCGACCGCCGCGGTGCTGTTGTCGGCGCCGTCCAGGATCAATTGGACGGGCGCCGGCTCGCCGCGCAGCACGTGCCGCGCGTAGTCCGCGTCGATGACCAGGGCCGCCCGCGCGACCCCTCGCCGCAGCAAGGGCTCGACCGCCTCGGTCGACGAGGCGCGGGCGATCTCGACGAAGAGCTTGCCCGCGGTCAGGCGCTGCTTCAAGGCGCGACTCTGGGCGGTCTGGTCGCGGTCCACCACCGCGAGCGGGATGCGATCGAGGTCGAAGGAGATGGCATAGCCGAAGAGCAGGAGGAGGATCACCGGGAGGACCAGCGCGAACGCGAGCATCTGCGGATCGCGGCGCAGGTGCGCGAGCTCCTTGCGAGCCAGGGCGGTCGTGCGGACGAGGGCAGGGGTCATGGGTCGATCATGCCTCCTGCTTCTCCGACCGTCGCACCAACTCCAAGAACACATCCTCGAGGCTGGCGTCGCCGCGCTCGACCTCGACGCCGTCGATCCCCCGCGCGCGCAGGTGCGCCGCGAGCGCCTCAGGCCCGGCCAAGGGCGCGTCGGCCGCCATCCTCACCCGCAGCCGCCGGCCGAAGGGCTGGAGGCCCAGGACGCCGTCCACCCCGCGCAGCGCCTCGCGCAGATCGCCGCCTTGGGCAAAGACGCTCAGAAACACCCCGGGCACGTGCGCCTTCTTCAGCCCGTCGGGCGTGTCGAGCGCGACCAGGCGCCCGTCGACCATCAGGCCGACCCGGCCGCAGAACTCGGCCTCGTCGAGGTGGTGCGTGGTGACGAAGAGCGTCGTCCCGGCGCGAGCCAAGGCGCGGATCTCACGCCAGAAGGCGCGGCGCGCGTCAGGGGCCACCCCCGCCGTGGGCTCGTCGAGGAACAGCACCTGCGGCCGGTGCAGGCGGGCCGAGACCAGGGCAAGGCGCTGGCGAACGCCGCCCGGCAGGTCCCGCGTGAGGGTGTCGCGGCGCTCGGTGAGCTCGGACTCGACGAGGGCCGCCTCCACGCGTCGTCGTCGCTCGGCGCCCTGCAGGCCGTAGGCGCCGGCGAAGAAGCTCAGGTTCTCGGTCGGGGTCAGGTCGAGGTAGAGCGAGAACTTCTGTGACATGTAGCCGATGGCGCGCTTCACCGCGCGTGGGTCGCGGGCGATGTCGTGGCCGGCCACCGTCGCATGGCCCTCGGTGGGCGCGAGCAGCCCGCACAGCATGCGGATCGTGGTGCTCTTGCCCGCCCCGTTTGCGCCGAGATAGCCAAAGATTTCGCCCGGTTGCACCTCGAACTCCACGGCGTCGACCGCGGTGAAGTCACCGAAGCGGCGCGTCAGTCGGCGCACCTCGATGACCGGCGCGCTCATCCCTCGGCCGCGACGGAGGTCGGGTCGCGCACCAAGCCAAGGAAGACGTCCTCGAAGTCGGCGGCGACGGGCTCGACGCGGCCCCCGAAGCGAGCGAGGGGGTCCTGGGCGTCGCGCCGCACGACGACGCGCAGGGCGGCGCCCTCGGGCGAGACGGCGAGGATCGCGTCGTCGGCGGCCAGGTCGGACTCGGCGGCGTCGCGGTCGTCGACGAACAGGCGCAGCGTGGGGTGGCGAAAGCGGGCGACCAGATCGGCGGGCGCGCCCTCGGCGAGCAGGCGGCCATGGTGCAGCAGCCCCACGCGGTGGCAGAGCGAGGCCTCGTCCATGTAGGGGGTGCAGAGCAGGACGGCCATGCCGCCGGCGACGAAGTCGTGCAACAGATCCCACAGCTCGCGCCGGCTGACCGGATCGACGCCGTTGCTGGGCTCGTCGAGCAGCAGCACCTCGGGCTGATGGAGCAGCGCGCAGGCGAGGGCCAGCGTCTTGTACATGCCGCCGGAGAGGGCCTCGGCGCGGCGGTCGCGAAAGCGGGTCAGGCGGGTGATGTGCAGCAGGCGATCCATGCGCTCCGTCCGTTCGGCGCGTGACAGGCCGAAGAGCCGACCGAAGAAGGTCAGGTTCTCGTCGACGCTCAGATCGCCATAGAGGCTGTATTGCTGCGGCATGTAGCCCAGGACGGCGCGGGCCGGGCCGGCGTCCGTGCCGAAGGGGCGGCCGTTGACCAGCACCTCGCCGCCGTCAGGCTCCAGCAGGCCGGCGAGCATGCGCAGGGTGGTCGTCTTGCCGGCGCCGTCGGGCCCGACGAGGCCGTAGAGCTCGCCCGCGGGGACGCGCAGGGACAGCCCGTCCACGGCCTGATTCCCGCCGAAGGCGCGGCGCAGATCGAGGGCCTCGAGGGCGTTCATCGACGGCCGCCCGTGCCCACGAGTGACACCTCGACCGGCATGCCGGGGCGGAGGGCGCCGTCTGCGTTCTCGAGCACCACCTCGACGGGGTAGACCAGCCGGTCGCGGTCCTCGCGGGTCTGCACGTTGCGCGGCGTAAACTCGGCCTCCAGGCCCACGCGGGCGACGGTCCCCTTGAAGCGGCGATCGGGCCAGGCGTCGGCGACCACCTCGACCTCGGCGCCAGCGCGCGCCGCGCCGAGCTCGGCGTTGGGCAGGTAGAACGTGGCCGTGACCGTGCGGGTGTCGAGCAGCGCGAACAGCGGGAAGCCGGGGCGCGCGAGCTCGCCGGGCTCGGCGGCGCGCGTCTGCACGTGGGCGTCGACGGGGGCGGTCAGGCGGCACTCGCGCAC
>CALBMW010001012.1 GCA_937896275.1 uncultured Myxococcales bacterium | reverse complement strand
CACCGCGATCGCGCCCGCGCCGGGGCCCGGCGTCGATGTGGTCGCCGCCGCTGACGCGCTGCCGGTGGGCGCCGCGCGCTTCGCCCACGTCGTGGCCGGCGCCTGGCTGGGTGACGCGCTCGATCCGCTGGCGGCGCTCCGGACGGCCGCGCGCAGCCTGGGCCACGGCGGCTACTTCCACCTCCTCGCCTTCGGGCCCGCCGCCGTGGTCACGCCGACGCCGGCGATTCGCCTGTCGATCGACGCGCTGCTGCTTGGTTGCGAACGGGCGGGGCTGGTGATCGAGGGCGCCGACTGCCGAGACGCGATCGGGCTGAGCGTCGCACCCGAGGAGGCCACCCTCTTCGTCGTCTCGGCGCGCCGGCACCTGGTCTGACGCGGCGCGGCCCGCGGCGGCCCGCGCGCAGCCGGTCCAGAGATAGACCGGAAAAGAAAAAGCCCCGCGGAAGACCGCGGGGCTTTTTGATGCGCACCCGGCAGGATTCGAACCTGCGACCTACGGCTCCGGAGGCCGCCGCTCTATCCAGCTGAGCTACGGGTGCACATGGACCGGGGCGCGTTATAGGTCGCGCCGGGTCCGCGAATCAAGTGGTTTTGCACCCGCTCAGCGTGGACGCCACGCCACGCCATCGATCTCGACCTTCACGTCTCGCGGCAGTCGACTCACCTCGACGCAGGCGCGCGCCGGCGGCGGATCGGGCATGTACCGCGCGTAGACCGCGTTCACGGCGGCGAAGTCCCTGAGATCCGTGAGGAAGAGGGTGCAGCGCGCCAGGTGCTCGAACCCGCAGCCGGCCGCGGTCAAGACCGCCCCGAGGTTCTTCATGCACTGCTCGGCCTGCTCGGCCGCGGTGGCGCCGACGATCTGCCCGGTGGCGGGGTCAAGGGGAATCTGCCCGCTCAGCCAGACCGTGTCGCCCGCGCGAATTGCCTGGCTGTAGGGCCCGATCGCCGCGGGCGCGTCGGGGGTCTCGATGGGTTGGCGGCTCATGGTGGTCTCCCGGCGTCGAGGGTCATCAGGCAGGGTGTGCGGGGCGCCGAACGACGACGGGCCGCCCGAAGGCGGCCCGCGTCACGGCAGGGCAGAGCGCGTCAGACGGGCGCGGTCTCGGTCTCGGCGGGCGGCTCCGAGAGGGGCCGATGATCGTGCCGATGCACCTTGGCGACCTGTCGCTCGATCTTCGCGATGGCGTCGTCGACAGCCTTGATCAGGTCGTCACTGCTCGAGGCTGCTTGGAACTCATGGCCTTCCCCGTTGAAGTGGATCGCGCATGAGAAGCGGCTGTTCCGCTCACCCTGCAGCTTGACCCGGACGAAGAGCTTGGTCCCCAAGCGGGACTCGATCTTGCCGAGCTTCAACTCGAGGCGCTCCCTGAGCATTTCGGTGAGGGGCAGGTCCTTGCCGACGAGCTCGATGTTCATCCATTCCTCCTGGCGGGGCGTCCACGACGATCCGCCGTTCCGGGTTGCCGGCGGGCGACTTGGCCCGTCGGTGCTTGCGGCGTACGGGTGCTGGGTCGCGGGCCTCAGAAGCGCACCCTCCCTCCGAGGCCGAGATTGAACATGACGACCGTGCTGTCACTGGGCAGGTCGTCACCGGCGAAGAAAACGTCGATTTGGCCCTCCGCCACCAGGGCGAAGGCCACATCGAGGTCGTAGATCACCCCTCCTTGGATCTCGGCGCCGTAGCGCGTGAAGGGGGTAATGAACAGGGGGACGCCGACGCCGGCGAAGAGCGAGACCGGATCGATCGGGCGCAGGATGCGCACCTGGGGGGTGACGCCAAACGCCGCGGTGTTCTCGATCTGCAGGGTGAGGCCGAGGCCCCACTCGGTGTCGACGTCGCGATCGATGACGGCCCAGGTCTCGACGTCGAGGTAGAGGGGCGAGCGACGCGTCATGACCTCACCGTCCGCGCCGCCGGTCGTCACGCCGGAGCCGATGATCGTGTCGACGTTGAGGTCGAGCGTCTGGGCGGATGCGACGGACGGCACGATTGCTGCTAAAAAGGCAACGCAGGCGACGCAGGCAACGCAGGCGACGCAGGCAACGCGGGCGACGCAGGCGACGCAGGCGACGTAGGCGATGCGGGCGATGCGGGCGACGCAGGCGATGCGGGCCGCGCACGCTGAGAACGCGGCGAGACGCATGACGGCGGCGGCTGCGACGAGGTCGGCGCGATGGACGCTGGGGGGGGTCGATGACAAGGACGCAACCACGATGTGTCGACCTTAGCGCTCCCCCACGGGGTCGGCAAGCTCCCAGGCCTGTCGGGGTCCTAACCACGCTGGCAGCCGCACTGCTGCTGGGCCTGAGCGTCGCGGGCTGCGACGAAGGGGGGTGCCTGCTGAACTCGGAGTGTGCCAGCGACGAGGTCTGCGCCAGCGGGCGCTGTCTCGCCGCCTGCTCATCCGACGTCGACTGCCCAATCGACCGCATCTGCAGCCGTGGCGCGTGTGACGTGCCCGGACCAGACACCCGACCTCGCTGCGGGGATGGCGGCTGTCCGGACGCGGGCGACGCGGACGCGGCGACGGACGCAGCGGGGGAGGACGCGCGGATTCCGGACGCTGCCCGACCGGACGCTGCCCGACTGGACGCTGCGCGCGCCGATCGGGGCGCCACCGATCTGGGCGTCAACGACGGGGGCGTCACCGACGGAGGCGACGGCGGCGACGGCGACATCGGCGACATCGGCGACACCGACGCCCTGGGTTCCGACGGCGGCTCGCCGGACGCGGGCGACGCCGCCCCGACGGACGCGGGCTCGATGGACGCCGCCGCGGGCGGTGACGGCATGATCGACCCGGGTTCGCGCGACGCCCTCGCCGCCGACGGGGCCGCGACCGACGCGGCGCTCGGACCCGACGCCGGCACGGTCGACGGAGCAGCCTCGGACGCCGTGCCGATGGACGGGGCGCGACCGGCGCCCGACGCGCCCCTCGCGGGGCTCTACGCGGTGACGCACACCGTCACCCTCTCGGGCGATCGCAGCTTCGTCCCCGGCGCCGCGGAGAACACGATCGTGACGCTCACCGGGCGAGGGCCCGGGACCTATCGCATGGAGGTGTTCGATCCCGACGGCACGCCGCTCTTCGCCGTCGACGACCTCGACTTCGCCGCCCCCGAGGCCGGTCGCTACCAATTCGAGTACGCGCTGGTCCACCCCGATCCGCCGGCCGGCTGCAGCCGAATGGACCGCCACTTTCAACGCGGAACGTTCGAGGGCGTGGAGCCCAGCGTCCACCTCGCGGCCGATGAGGATCTGCAGGTGCAGTTCGAAGGCGAGGGCTGCCGCGCTGAGCCCTTTCTGGTGCGCTTCGCGGTGCGGTGGGTGCCGATCCCGCGCTGATCAGAACGCCGCGAGGCAGATGACGTACACCGGACCGCACAGCAGCATCATCGCCGCGGTATAGCCCACCAGATCGCGCGCCCGCAGACCGGTGATCGCCAGCAGCGGCAGCGCCCAGAAGGGTTGGAGCATGTTGCTCCAGCCGTCGCCGTAGGCGAAGGCCAGCACCGCCTTTCCCAGATCAACGCCCAGCGCCTGCGCGCTCTGCATCACCACCGGACCCTGCACGCCCCACTGCCCACCGCCCGAGGGCACGAACAGGTTCACCAAGCTGGCGGACAGGAAGGTGAGCGGCCCAAAGGTGGTGGCGTCGGCCAGCTTGGCGAAGGCGCGCGCGAAGCGGTCCATCAAGCCCGACAGCTGCATCAGGCCCATGATGCCGGCGTAGAACGGGAACTGCAGGATGATGCCGGCGCACCCCGCGGCCGCCTCGCCGATCGCGTCGCCATAGGCGCGGGCGCTGCCGTGGAGGATCAACCCCAGCGCCAGGAACAGCAGGTTGATCGCGTTGACGTCGGCCTGCGCCCAGCCGAGGACCGCCAGGTAGCGCACGAGGTAGACGAGGGCCAGACCGCCCAGCACCCAGGCCAGCAGCCGGGAGCTCTCCAGGGCCGCGGCCGGGCCGCCGTCGCCTGGGGGCGCGACCGGCTCCTTGTCCTCGGGCGCTTGCTCGGCGGTCATCTCGCGGGTGTCCGCCGGCACCGGGTGCATGCGCGTCAGCAGCCACGGCACCAGCACCAGCAGCAGCCCCGCGACGGTCAAGTTGAGCGGGGACAGCACGGTCGCGCTCAACGGGATGACCGGCACGTCGAGGCCGGGGAGCAGCTCGAGCAGATCCTTCTTCTGAGTCACCTTGAAGGGGGCGGTGCCCGACAGCCCGCCGTGCCACACCATGAGGCCCGCGTAGCCCGCCGCCCCGAGGAGTGGGTAGTGCACCTTGATGCCGCGCGCGCGCGCCGAACGGGCGACGTCGCGCGCCAGCAGCGCCCCGACGATCAGGCCCAGCCCCCAGTTGACGTAGGCGCTGAGCATCGCGCCGAGGGCGGTGAGCGTGACGGCCTGCCCGGGGGTCCGTGGCCGGTCGGCCAGCCAGCGAATACCGGCGCGCGCGGCCCGGGTGCTGGCGAGCGCGTAGCCGGTCACCAGGATCAGGCACATCTGCATGGCGAAGCCGAGCAGGCGCCAGAAGCCCAACTCGGCCGAGGTGAGCTGGCCAGCCACCAGGCGTCCACCCCAGGCGCCCAACAAGTCCCCGGGGCCGGTGTCGGTGAGCCCCCAGGCCAAGGCGAACGTGATGAGGGTGAGCGCCAGGGCGATGGCGAAGGGGTCCGGCACCCACCGCGCCGCGAACTTCGACAGCGTGTCGCCCAGACGCCGGATCACACCATCGCTCCCGTGGCGATGAGCCCCAGGTGCACGTGGAAGTAGATGAGCACGACGAT
>CALBMW010001011.1 GCA_937896275.1 uncultured Myxococcales bacterium | reverse complement strand
GCAGTGATTCCAGGAGCACCCGAGGGTGGCCTGCAGGATGAAGCTGTGAGCCTCGCTGGGCGGGCGGTACAGGGAGCCTTCATAGCGCATGGGCGCCAGGATAGCCGATTGGGGCAACCTGCATTGGGTGCACGCGCGAGCGGCCCCCGGGCGCAGCCGCCGAGCAGCGGGACCAGTCACTCTCTCGGCTGCACTCTCCCTGCTCCCCCCGCCCGCGCCGTGGTGTGGCGCGTCGCGCGGCGCTGCAATCAACTGCCGCGCGGCATGCGGGCCGGCCTCCGGTCGACGCGGTCACAGCATGGGAGCGTGTCGGGTGCGCCGACGGCCCCCGTTTCGATCGACGCCGGTCTCGTAACACGTCAACCGAAAACGACATCACCCTCGAGGCCGCTGCACTTGTCGGGCCCCCGCAACCCGAGAGTGGCCACGATGAGGGCGCGTCGACGCCACGATGCGCGGCCAAGCCCGGCGCTGGGGGTGGCGGAGCTGACTCGATCGTTTTATCCTCCTCGCACTTGGACCGCTCGTCCGAGGTTCGGCCGGCCTCAGAGATCGACGCGAGCGTCGGGACGAACAGGTCATGGAGCGCCATCGCTTCAGTCTGGGGTGGGTCTGATGAGAGTTGTCGCGATCGCCTGCGGGGTGATGCTCTGTGCCTGCTCGGATGCTTCGCCGGGCGCGGCGGACGCATCGAGGAGCGCCACGAGCGACGCGGGCTCCGCGTTGCCGGCCGTCGATCTGGGCGTCGCACCGCCCGACGACCTGCAGGAATCCCCGCCGACCCTGACGCCGGTGAGCGGGTGGACCGAGTTCGGTGACGAGCAGAGCCGGACCTGGGCCTCCCCGGACGGCTCGAGCACCCTCACGTTGGAGCGCGTGCCCCTCCCCGAGGCCTACGACCGGGCGCGCGACGGACTCTCCGGCATCTACCTCGCGACGCTGCGGCCCACGCTCCAAGGGCCGGTGGCTCGCGGTCAGCTGTCGGCGCTGGCGCCCGGCGCATCGACCATCGTCGACCTGCCGGCGGGTACGGCGCTCCGCGTCGAGTATCCGGGCTACGGCGGAGAACACACCGTCGAGTTCTTGCTGCCCGGCGATGACGAGCTTCTCCGCGTTCGCCTGACGGGGCCTGGGGCCCAGGCGGCGGCGCTGGGTCCGCTGGCCGATCGCGTCGCGGCGACCTTGGGCACGATCGAGGACCTCGTCCCATGACTTCCCCGACGCACCCCCGACGCGCCCCGTTCCGGCCGACCGCGGTCGTCCTCGGAGTGGCTCTGCTCCTTGCCTGTGAGATGGATCGTGCTGCAAACGAACGCTTGGCGGTCGCTCATGCTCCGCTGCGCCTCGCCGTGCAGTCGTTCACGCAGACCGATGTCGCCTGGCAGGGCGATCGCATGGGCACCTGCGGGGACACCCTCGGGGAGTCCGGCTGCCTCGTCACGAGCATCGCGATGCTCTACAGCTACTACGCCCCCGGCCACACCGATCCGCGCGCGCTCAATCAGCGCATGTCCGATGCGTCGCTGTACGTCGGCGGTTGCCTGTGGCCGTGGAGCATGCCCTTCGCGCCGCCAGGGCTGCGTGCTCTGGGGGCCGCTGGGCCCGACCGCGCCCTGATCGACGCTTCGCTCGATGCCGGCCACCCGGTCATCGCCAAGACCGCGAGCATCGGTCAGCACTGGTTTCTGATCGTCGGCAAGGAAGACGGTGACTACGTCATCCATGATCCGCTGCGCGGACCGCGGCGACTGGGCGAGGCCGGCTATCGGATCGAGGCGATCCGCCGGTTCGATGGCCCGCTCCCCCACGGCGACGGCTTCGCGTGCGAGTGGCTCGGAGGCAACCCCGCCCTCGATGAGCACCTGGTGCTGCGGCCGGGGCAGTCGCGCGAGGTCGAGTGGGTGTTCCGGAACACGGGGAGCCAGCCCTGGGATCGGGTGGCGCCGGGGGAGGAGGCTCCCTTCGGGGTCGTCCTGCAGAGCGTCGATCGCGGCGGGCGGATCGTGCCGTCGGGCGCCGTCGGCGAGGGGTGGTTCGGAGACCCGGTGGTGACCTCGCTGGGCCGCGACGTCGCGCGGGTCGCGCCCGGTTCCCCCGCCATCTTCACCTTCCACGTCCAGATCCCCGAGGACGCGGAGGCCGGGCCGCGCGCCTACTACTTCATGCCGGTCGCCCAGGCCCTGGGCCCGCGCCCCGACGCCTGCTGGGGCGAGGCCCGATTCGAGATCGAGGTCCGACCACGCGACTGCGGTGAGTGCGCCACCGGAGAGGTGGAGCGCGAGCCCTGCGGCCGCTGCGGGGTCCGCCGTAGACGCTGCGATGACTGTCGGTGGGGCGCGTGGTCGGCGTGCGGGAGCCAGGGCGCGTGCGTGCCTGGAGTGTCGCAAGCCTGCGAGACGGCGTGCGGCCGAGGCACGCGCGGCTGCAGCGACCACTGCACATGGAGCGCGTGCGGCGGGCCCGAGGCCGGCGTGTGCAACCCGCTGGACCTCGACCGCCGCGCATGCTCGGGAGAGGACGAGGGGCGCTGCGATCCCGGGCACCGCCAGCGGCGCTGCGGCGACGCGTGCCGTTGGGAGGGGTGGGGCGAGTGCGCCGGCGTTGTGGACGCCCGCCGCGAGCGTTTCGACGAACGGGACGATGACTGCGATGGCGAGGTCGACGAGCTCTGGCGTCCCTTGGTGCGCTGCGCTCGGGAGGGCGTGTTCCGCTTCCGGGACGCGCCGGGCGGCGGCTGCTTCGACGGGTGGGCGCCCGACAATCACGGCCGGCCGTACTTCTACGTGCACAAGGCCGAGGACGGTGAGCCTCTCCCGTTGACGTCGCGGCTCTTCAACGACTGGCACGACTGTCGCGGCCAACTCCTCTCGTTCAACGAGACGCCCGCGGACGACGGCGTGGCCGGGTGGCGAGACTCCGGCGCGATCTGGTACGCCGTGGCCCCGGATCACCGGGACGAGTATCCCGAGACGGTCGCGGTGTATCGGCTCTACAAAGACGTCCCCGAGTGCGGCCGTCGCTACCTGTTCCTGCCCGAGGGTCAGGAGCGGGACGCGGCCCTGCAGGCCGGGTGGGCGCTGGAGCACGGCGAGGCCGCGGCCTTCTACGCGTGGCCGGCCCGCCCGTGACGGGGATCGTATTCGAGGAGGCTCCGATGAAGACCCTGCGTCCCGCGGAGAACCTGCGTCCCGCGGAGAACCTGCGTCCCGCGGAGAACCTGCGTCGCGCGAAGGCCCTGCGTCGCGCGAAGGCCCTGCGCCTCGCCCTGTGCTGGGTCGCGTGGGCGACCGCCTCGGGCTGCACGGATGGCTCCCTGGGCGCGGCGAGAGACGGGGGCCCGGCCGGCGACCGCGGCGCCGACGCGGGCGTCGATGGGAGCGCCCAGCCCGCCGCGGTGGCGACCTTCGAGAGCACGATCTACGGCTACCGCGTGACCTACCCGGCGTCCTGGACGCTGCAACGCCACGTGGGCGACTTCCTCGTGTTTCGGCCGAACGGTGCCCAGGGACCGCCGATGACGCTCAGCGTCGTGCTCACCGAGGCGGCGAGCCTCGACGACTGGAGGTCGGCGCAGTCCTGGCTCGAGGGGTCGCCTCATCAGCTCGTCAAGCGCGCGCGCGATCGTGGGCTCGCCTACCTGGAGGACCCGGTGACCGGGACGCTGCGGGTGGTGCACGGCGGTCGCGTCTTCGTCCTTCAGGGCGACGTCGATGTCCCCGGGGAGGGCGTCGTTCCAAGCGCGATGAAGCGCCTGCTCGACGGCCTCGAGCCGGAGGTGGTGCCGTGAGATGGTCATGGCTCGGCGCCCTGCTCCTCGTCTGCAGGGTCAGCCCCCCGGCGGCGGCGGCCGATGGCTTCCTGCCCCCTGTCGCCACCGATGGCCTCGCCGCGTGGTCCTGGCCGGAGGACGGCCGGTTCCTCGCCACGCGCGACGGGGGGGAGGGCTGCGGTCTGACGTTCGTCAGCGGGCACGAGTGGACGGCCCCGAGCGCGGAGCCCGTCGAGGTTCGCGCGATGGCCGACGGCGTCGTGGAGGCGATCGCCGACGGGGGTGCGCAGTGGGGCCACGTGGTCGTCGTGCGCCACGACCGGCCGGCGTCACCGCTCGTGCTGCGCGACCAGCCCCGCGAGACCACCCGCACCGTGTGGACCCAGTACGCGCGCTTGTCTTCGCTCAGCGCGGGGCTCGAGTTGGATCAGCCGGTCTCACGCGGGCAGCCCATCGGCGCCATCGCGCCCCGCGAGGCCGACGGTGCGCCGCCGACGCTCGGCCGGCCGACGCTCCACTGGGAGGTTCGCCGCAAGCCGCCGCTCGGGGAGTTGGACAACGGCGCCGGCATCCCCGCGATCCACTCGCTGTGCCGCCTGGGCCCGGACTATGTCAGCGCGTACTACACGGATCCCACGGCGTTTCTCCGCCTCAACCCCGTGGACGACGCGGCCTGGGCGTCGCGCGAGGCGATGGCGGGGGCGATGGATGTCACGGCGAGCCCCGGCGAGGTCATCGACGTCGCGCTGTCCTTTCGCAACCTCGGCTCCAGGGAGTGGCGCCGCGACCCGGCGCTGCCCGAAGGCGTGGAGCTGTGGGCCGTCGACGCCGAGGCCGATCCCCGCCCGAATCCGTGGTGCACCGGGTGGCTGCCGGCCAACGAGGAGGCGGCCGATTGCGTCCGCGTGGCGGCGGCCGCCGCCGACAACATGCCTGCGCCACAGCCCGGCAGCTCGGGGGGGTTGGCAACCTTCCGGTTCACGCTGACGGTCCCCACGGACGCCCCGCTGGACGCTCCTCCGGTCGATCACCTGTTCTCCCTGCGGAACCGCCGATCCGGGATCTTCGGCCGCGACCGCGCGGTCATCCGGGTGCAGGTGGTGGCCCCCCCTCAGTGCGAGGTGGGCGCCGTGGATGGTCCCGACGAGTGCGGACTGTGCGGCACGCGCGAGCGGGTGTGCAGCCCCGAGGAGCGCTGGGCTGCGTGGTCCGAGTGTCGAGGGGAGGGCCCCTGCGATCGCGGCGACACCGCGCGGGACGGCGCCGGCTGCACGTGCGGCACGCAGGAGCGCCGCTGCGACGACCACTGCGAGTGGGGTGCCTGGGGCGCCTGCTCTGCCACGCCGAACGCCTGCGGCGGGTGCGGAGCGCTCGCGCACCGCCCCGGGGATCGCTGCGGGGACTGCGACGACGGTCGTTGGGCCTGCGACGGCCGCGACGCGGTGCGCTGTGAGGGCGCCAGTCGTCTCAACGCCTGCGGGGAGTGCGGCGCGGTCCCGCGCGACGTCTGCAACCTGATCGACGACGACTGCGATGGCAGCAAGGACGAGGGGTTGACGTGCTTCAACCGGGTGCACCGCTGCTACAAGGGCTTCCCCGAGAATGGCCGCGACGAGGATCACACCTACATCGTCGAGGGCGCCGAGCGATGCCCGTCGGGCTACCGCGACGAGGGGGTGAAGTTTCGGACCTTCATCAACGCCGCGGGCGGGCGACTGACGCCGCTGTATCGGAAGTACAGGGCGTCGGACCACGACCACATGGTCACGGTGAACCGCGGTGAGGGCGAGGACCGCCCGAACGCGGACGAGCGCTACGTGCCGAACGGCGAAGTGGGCTTCTGCTCGGCCGTCGACAACCGCGCGGGCATCAACCTGGGACCCGTCACGCAGTCCCTGTGGGAGCTGTTCAGCGTCGAGACGCGAAACCACATCCACACCATCAGCACGGCGGAGCGAGACGCTCTGTGGAACGGTGCCTACGACGACGGCGGGCGGCGGGACGTCCGAGAGTGCTTCGTCTGGCCCCCTTGACGGCGGCGTGCTCGCGGTCGCGTTCGGTCATCGGGATCGCGTCGCGCGCTCGTCCCCGTGAAACATGCCCCAGCCGGCGCCGTCGGGGCCGACCGCGTCGACCTGCCAGACCGACACGCCGGCGCCCTCGTCGAGCCGACCGCCGCGGCAGAAGTATCCGGCCCCGTCTCGTCCGACGGTGAGATGGTTGCCTTGCAGCGCGGAGGCCTTTCCGGCCTCCATCGGTTGACACTCTGCCGTCTCGAGCGAGCAGGTGCGGGGGCCGTAACCGTCATCGAGCAAGACGCGCCCGTTGGCCAACACCATCGCTGACTGCCAGCCGAACAAGGTGACGCTCTCCGCGCCCGTGAACGCGCGGCAGGGCGCGCCGCTGCAGTCGAGCGGGCAGGCGCCGATCCCCACCGGGCCTTCGCCATCGGCCGAACCGTCGAGGCGCCCGACGACCGCCGCGTCCGACGAGGCGACCGGCGTGATCTCCGGCAGCCTGCACGCCTGCGGCGCGCCCGTGCCCAACGGTACCCTGACCAGGGTGGTGGCGCTCTCGAGGCCGGCGAAGATGAGGACGCCGCTCCCATCGAGTTGGATGGGATGCAGCGGCCCCTGGTGGACCTCGAGCGGTCGGAGGTCGACGGGGGGCGGGACCTCTCCCGAGGGCGCGCGCACCGTGACCAGCCCCGCCAGCAGGTCCACGGGCCTCTCGACGTCCGCCGGCGCCTCGCGCTCCAGGGCATAGAGATAGAAGCGGCCCCGCGCGCGGTCGGCCACCGGGGCAGACAGCACGGCGCCGGGGCTGGCCTGGATCGCCCGAACGCCTCCGCTGGTCGCGTCGACCAGGTACACCCAGCCGGTGTTGGATCCGCTTCGCACCAACAGTTGGCCGCCGGGCAGGCTGCCCTCGAGGTAGGCGGCGGGGGGCGCGGCGCCGCGGGGGTCGGTGTCCTCGTCGAACCGGGTCGTCCACGAGCGGCGGCCCGACGCGCTGTAGCGCCTCAGCTCGGTCCAGCCGCCCGGCGCGCGGCACCCGGCCACGACGTCCCCCTCGTCGGTCACGACCAGGGGGAAGGCCTCGTCGGCCAGGTCCGCAGGGGCCCACCGATCGAGCAGGCGCTCGCCGGATCCCTCCAAGGTCGCCCGGGCATCGCAGGGCTGCACCCAGGGCTCGGCCGGACCCTCCGTCAGAGGGAACGCGACGAGCGCGCCGGTCCGGGCACCGTCCTCCAGGAAGGAGACCGAAACGAAGAGGTGGGAGTCCCCCACGGCGCTCGTGAGACAACGCACGGTCGAGCCCTCGTCGACCGCCAGGCCCATCCCCGAGAAACTCCAGGAGGTCTTCGCGCAGCCCGTCTCGTCCACCGCCCGGTCGCAGTCGTTGTCGACCCCATCGCAGGAGTGTTCGAAGGGCTCTCGGCGTGCGCCCAACCGCTCGACGCAGGCCGGATCGAGCGCCGGGAGGGAGGCGTCGGCCGGGCCCTCGACTCGTGCGTCCGGCGCGCCGGCGTCGAGCCCGTCGGGCTCGGGCGCGAGGGGCGAGAACGCCGGGCACCCCGAGAGCACCAGCGACGCCCCCCAGAGAAGCCACGGCCCGCTCGCCAGTCGGGCCCTCACAAGGTCCACCCGAAGCTCAGCCCAGCGCCGAGCCCCCCATGGCCGACGGGCTCGGCGGTCGGCCAGAGCATCCAGGCGGCGCCGCCCACGGCCAACCCGCCACCGACGACGTACGCGGCGACGGAGAGCCATGCGTCGCGGACTCGGGCGTCGTCGTCCCGCGCGTCGCGGTCGTCCTGACTCGCGAGGGCGAAGGCGACGCCGGCGGCCACCGCCACCCCGCCGGCGCCGATCATCATCCACGGCCAGACCTGGGATCTCAGCGGTGCCGGCCCGGGCTGGTTGGCGTCGACTGCCCAGCGCCGACGCGCCGCGTCGGGGTCATCGGCGCCCGCCGCGCCCACGGACGCCGGGCCTGCCCCGGCACCCCGGCAACTCGCTTCCATGGCTTCCCGATTGGCCCGAGCCTCGGTGCGCAAGGCATCGAGGCGCGCGTCCTTCGGATCGGCGCGATCCAGAAACTGGGTGTACCAGGCCGTCGCTTCGCACGCCAAAGCACCGCCGCCGGCAGGACTCTCGACGACGAGGCGCTCGATGGACTTGCCGATGCTGAAGAGAGAGATGGCGGCGAGACGGTGATCCTCACCAAGGCTCCGGTGGGCGCGCTTGAAGCCCTCGACCGCTTGGGCAAAGTCGCTCCGATTGAAGGCCTCGACGGCCTCGTAGTAGGCGTCCTCGCCGGCCTCGGTCTGGCCTCGGGCGGCGCCACAGAGCAGGGTCAGCAGCGCCAGGGGCAGGGGCAGGGACCGCGCGCAGCAGGCCCTCATCGGACGCTCCCGTCCACGCAGGTCTGTCCCACCATGGGCTCCAGGCACGCCTCGACGACCTTCTGCAGCGTGCGCCGAGCGCGCGCGTCGGCGACCAGGGCCAGCAGGCGCCGGGCCTTGCTGCACCGACAGGCCCGCAGCGCGCCCCGGACCGCGGCGACCTCCGCCCGCGCCTCCGCTGAGGGGGCGCGGCGTCGTTGGGGCGCCGGGCGCGCCTCCCGGGGCGGCGGCGGACTCTCGGCCGCCGCCGCGGCGACGATGGGCACGGGGATCGGCGTCTCGGCGTCGCGAGTCGCGGAG
>CALBMW010001010.1 GCA_937896275.1 uncultured Myxococcales bacterium | reverse complement strand
CGATCACCAGCGCATAGTCGCCGCCCCGGTGCGCCTCGACGTGCGCGAGGTTGCCTGTGTTGCTCGTCCCCGGCTGGGTGCGCCACTCCCCCACCCCACCCAGCGTCGTGTAGTAGCGGTGATCGGCGCCGTTGTCCCCGCACACGACGTACATGCCCGGCTCACCGAACTCGTTGTCGACGAAGGCAAAGTCGCCGCAGCCCGCGCCCGTGGCCGTCGCCGCGAGGAAGCCGGTGAAGGCGCCCGCCGCCGGGTCGAGTTCACGCAGGCGCGCGATCCACCCCTGCCCGTTGCTCTGCTCGGTCAACACCACCGGCAGGCCGCCCTCCCAGGGGTACTCGATGGCCACGATGGGCTCGCCGTCGCGGTGCGCGACCTCGACGAAGGGCAGCGCCGCGCCCCCACGCCACGCCGCCTCGTCGAAGGCGAAGACCCACCCGCGCGACGCATCGTCCACGCCCACCAGCAACGCGATCGATCCATCCGGGGCGAAGACCAGGTCGCGCCAGGCCAGGTAGCGCCCCGGCACGTCCACGGTGAAGCGCGTCGCCCGCCCATCGGGCCAGCTCACGACGTGGACGTCGTCGTTGGCCTCGAGCACCAAGGCATAATCGCCGCTGGGTGAGAAGGCCACGGCCCGTGCCATCTCGAGGCCGCCGATGGGCAGGCGGGTGTAGTCATAGACGCCCGCGCCGCCCGGCTCGATGAGCACCTCGGCGTCCACCGGGGGGGGCGCGGCGTCCCGCACCCGCGCGGCGTCCACCACCGGCGCGGCGTCCACCACCCGCGCGGCGTCCGAGGTCGGCGGCCGCGCGTCGTCGCGACCATCGGCCCGGGCGTCGGTCGCCCCGCCATCCCGCCGGGGGCCCGCGTCGAGCGGGGGCGCGACCCCGGCGTCGAGGCCTGCGCGCGACGCGCACCACCCCCCAACGCAGGCCTCGTCGGCCAGACAATCGGCGGCGCTGACGCAGGATCGCGGCAGGTCGCGCGCCGGCCGACAGGTCAGGCTCTCGGCCGCGCAGAGCAGGCCGACGGGACAGTCTGCGTTGCGCATGCAGGGCCGTGCTCGCGCGACGCAAGCCCCGCCATCGTCGAGCGCCTCGCCCGAGGCGCACAGGGCCGCGTCCTGGGGGAGCACACGGCACGGGGGGGCGGGGCAGACGAGGGCGTCGGGATCCCCGGTGCGCGGCGCGCCCGCGCCCTTGCGGGCCTCGTCCCCGCAGC
Organism: uncultured Myxococcales bacterium; assembly: GCA_937896275.1. Classification (GTDB taxonomy): domain Bacteria; phylum Myxococcota_A; class Bradymonadia; order UBA7976; family UBA1532; genus JACKDN01. The sequence continues at coordinate 1,393 of CALBMW010001010.1, read as the reverse complement.
CCGCGCTCAGGGCGGCCCAAAGCGCCAGGATCGGTGTGGCTCGATGCATCGCGGCATCATCGCAGCCATCCGCCAATCGCGTCGAGTCGCCGACCGCGTCGAGGCAAACGGGCGTCGTCCGCACGTCCTGGGAGCCTGCCCGGGAGGTCGCACAGGGTCGTCGGGAAGCTCCCAGGCGTGCGTGGTTGCACGGCCGGCACCGGCACGATTCGTGCTAGCGGTCGCGCATCCCTCGGTCCCTTCAGGAGCGACATGCCCACCCTCGTCAATCTGTGCGCGCTCGCCCTCGTCACGACGCTCGCGGCTCTCGTCGGCTGCAGCGACGAGCCGTCCGCGGAAGCCCGACTGGCACGCACCCTCCAGGCCATCCAGGGCGGAGAGGTCGACGCGGTCCGCACCAACGTCGTGAGCATCCTCGCCCAGACCAACGAGGGCGTCGGCCTGTGCTCGGGCTCACTGATCGCGCCCAACCTGGTGCTCACCGCCCAGCACTGCGTGGCGGCGACGCCGAGCGAGAGCGTCCTGTGCGGCGCCGCCACCTTCGGCACGCCCTTCGCCGCGGGCAGCTTCCTCGTCTCGACCGAGACGCGCCTTCCACGCGGCATCTCGAGCGGGTACCGCGTGCGCGAGGTCGTCGTGCCGGTGGTCGGCGGCGATCTGTGCGGCAATGACATCGCGCTCCTGATCCTGAGCAGCTCGGTGCCCGAGGCCGAGGCCGCGCCGCTCAAGCCCCGGGTCACCCGCGCAGTGGTGCACGGCGAGTTCTTCCGCGCCGCCGGCTTCGGCGAGATCGGTGACGGCAGCGGCTCGGGCACCCGCCGGTCGATCGATCGCCGCCACGTGACCTGCTCCGACGGCGAGTGCGCGGTGGGCGGGTCGGTCAAGCGCAACGAGTGGATCGGCTCGGACGGCGTCTGCCAGGGCGACTCGGGCGGGCCCGGCCTCGATGGCGCGGGCTACGTGCTCGGCGCCCTGTCGCGCGGCGGCCAGGGTTGCCGGTCGCCGGTCTACACCAGCGCCTATGCGTGGCGCGACTGGCTGCGCGAGCAAGGCACGCGCGCCGCCGAGTTGGGCGGCTACGCGGCGGACCCCTGGGTCACCGACGGCGATCTGGGGCCCCCGCCGCCGGACACCGACGGCGACGGCACGCTCGACCCTTACGATAACTGCCCCGACCGCCCCAACGACGATCAGGTCGACAGCGATCTCGACGGCCAGGGGGACATCTGCGACGACATCGACAACAACGTCCGCAACGGCGTCTGCTCGATTTGCGATGCCTGCGCCGTCGACGCGGACTGTGGCCCCGAGGGCATCTGCCAGCGGCGCAGCAGCGGGATGATCTGTACCAAGGCGTGCGCGAGCAATGATGACTGCCCCGAGACGACGATCT